>JAPLRW010000093.1 GCA_026398935.1 Methylococcales bacterium | reverse complement strand
TTTCAGATTGGATTTGCCGGCTAAATTGACCACCCCACGCCGTTTTATATTGACCACCCTGCGCCGGTGTAAATTGACCACCTATTTTTGAGAGTTATAAGAACAACCATCTCCTTATCTTGATTAGCGGTATACAAAATTAGATTTATTCTGATTCAATAGTTTCTGTGACTTTATTTTTTTGTCTCCTTCGAAGTGATTCTCCTGCCAGTTCCATTCGATGTGCATTATGGACTACCCTGTCAAGAATAGCATCCGCTATAGTTTGTTCGCCAATCACTTCATACCATTCTGACACGGGTAATTGAGAAGTAATAATCGTTGAACGGTTTCCGTGACGATCTTCAATGATTTCCATAAGCACAGATCTGTTTGATGCATCAAGCGGCTGGAGACCAAAATCATCAAGGATAAGAAGATCCTGCCTTTCTATTTTAGCTATCTCCCTGATATAGGATCCATCAGCCTTGGCCATCTTTAATCTTGTGAACAGCTTTGTTGAGTTTGTATAGAGCACTTTAAATCCAAGGGTACAGGCCTGGTTTCCAATAGCTGAAGCGATAAAACTTTTACCAATCCCCGTACTACCGGTGATCAGCAGATTCTCTTTGCGTTGGATAAATGTACACTCAGCCATACGCATAAGCTGATTTTTATCCAGGTTGCGATCTACATCAAAGTGTAGCTGTTCAATGTTGGCTTTATAGCGGAACCGTGCATTGCGCATTTGCCTCTCTATGCGTCGATTATTGCGATCATCCCACTCTGCATTGATAAGCATTGATACCATTTCATCACCTGTCATTTGCCCCATACTGCCATTTTCGATACTCGTACGGAACGCCCGAACCATACCAAAGAACTTCATCTGTTTCATTTTTTGAAGCGTTTGCTCATTCATTTTAGTTGATTTTAAGTTGAAAAATACCCCGGGGTATAGCGTTACCGCTGCCCCGGAGTTGATTATTATTGGTAATAGTTTTTGCCTCGTATATTAAGGTGAGGCGGCATTAACGAATTAACATCCTGCGGATCATCAACGTTGCGGTCAAGTCCCTTTTCAAGGATTACCCGGATGGTTTGATAGCTGTAATCGCCATATTGCAGCGCACGGTGACAAGCATTATTCAGCCGTTCTTTCCCAGCACGTACAGAAAAACTCAAAACTCCCTGACAGGATCGATAGGTCTGCTCCGGATGTTGCCTGGCATTAAGCAACTGGATAATATATTCTTTGGTCTGTTGTCCTATCTGTTCGGCACGTTCGATAAATTTATCGGGATTCCAGTCGCTCATAAAGCGGTGTTGAGAAGCCAGGTGATCTTTTATTGTAGTGTACCCAAAAGGTTGTCTGACTCTTTTGTGTACCGCAATGCGCTCATAGCGGTGATATATCTCAACATCACTCTGGCTGTAAAGCAACGTCACCTTCTTCCCAATAAAATGGTGAGAAACACTGTAATAATGTTTATCCTCGGCAAGGCAGACATAATTGTTCTTCATAACCGAAGCGATATACCGACGCTTCAACTCATACCTTTTCTCAGGCAAGGAGTGTAATATATGACGTTCTGTATCTTCAAACAACTGTCTTCTGCTGAATGGTCTTCCTGTCAGGGGCCTGTTATTATGCACCTCCAATGCGTCCCTGATAGCGCCATTTAGCACTTCAAGGCAAGAATATACATTACCCTTTAAAACACTGTAAATCGAACGATAGATGATTTTTACGGCTCCTTCTACCAACGCTTTGTGCTTGGGTTTATACGGTGCTGCCGGTAAAGCTGCTATCGAA
This sequence comes from Methylococcales bacterium, assembly GCA_026398935.1. GTDB lineage: Bacteria > Pseudomonadota > Gammaproteobacteria > Methylococcales > Methylomonadaceae > SXIZ01. Next base: position 1,305 of record JAPLRW010000093.1, on the reverse strand, counting down.
TAGTAGCTTACAAAGTCACGAAAAGCCTCATTTAGTGTCGGCTCATAGCGATTACTCCTGGTTACTGCAGACTTTAAATTATCTGTAACGATGGCATTAGGAACGCCGCCAAAGTAATGCAATGCATTTTCACAGGAGGTTATAAAGTCTTCCTTCTGTTGGGTATAACTGGCCTCTACGTAGGTCAACTGGCTTGCACCCAGTATGGCGACAAAAACCTCTACCTCTATGGTGTCTATTGTATCCGGATCTAAAATCTTAAGTTTTTCTCCTGCATAATCCACATACATCTTTTCCCCGGCCTTATGCTCAATATGCATAACCGGGTTACGAACCTTCTTCCATAACAGATAATAGTGCTTAAACTGAGATACACGGTAGCCATCCGGATGCTGCACCATATATTGCTGCCAAAGCATCTCCTTGGTTTTTCCACGGCTCTTTAGTGCTTTTTCCATGGTTGGGAAAAAGGCTTCCAATGATTTAAAACGTGGGTCATCCTCAATATGGCTGCGGGGGACCATATCCAGGAACAGCTGTTCAAGTTCTGTATCACTCATCTGCTCAATCGCTTCAAACGATTTGCCCGAAGCCAGGAACAACCTGATGTACTTTTTAACACTATTGCGGGGAAGACCTGTCCGTTCCCCGATGGACTGTTTACTTACACCTTCCGTGTAAAGCCTGATAATGCTTCTTACCTTGCTCATAATGATTAGTTTATTTGACATTTTGATTATATTGAACAAAGCCAACATAATCATTAATGTCCGCTAATCGGCAAGGATAAATCGTTCTTAAAGGGTGGTCAATTTGCTCCGGCGTGAGCTGTACATTTTGGCCGGCAGAGGGTGGTCAATATGCTCCGGCGGAAACCGGATATTTTATCCGGCGTGTCCACACAAGCAATAAACCCGAATAATTTATTGTATCTTCGTATAAAGAAAATAGTTATGAAGAAAACATTTACCAGTATTTTAATTTTCATAATTGTATGTTTGAGTAGCTATGGACAAGAACAACAGCTAATTGTGCCATATACATTAGCTGACAGAGATCGTGCTATAATTACAAAAAAAAAAATAAGTGCACTCGATTCCCGAATCGAGGTTAAGTTTGAAAGTCAACAAAGACAATTAGATGATATTAAAGTACTTTTTTATTGGGGATTTGGCATCTTAATCACATTACTTGTTTTCATGCTTGGATATATGATCTGGGATCGTAGAACTGCATTACAACCCGCATTAGAAAAGGCAGCTGATGCGGATACAAAAAGTACAAACCTAATTCGTTCCTTACGAG
>JAPLRW010000066.1 GCA_026398935.1 Methylococcales bacterium | reverse complement strand
GGCGATGTTTCAAAATACCATCGCTAAAGCGTACAACAGTGGTGCTGAATTTGCGACGCTTGCGGATGTTGCTCAACGGATTAATACCTTTAAAAATGCCAAGTTAACCGTCACCCAAACCGGTACACAATATACCGCGACGGTTGCCGCTAGCAATGTGGGTAAATTCTCCGTGGCTTTAAATTTAGCTACGGGTCAAAAAATTAAAAATGTCGCTAATTGGTATGCGTACAATGATGATAAAGTGTTTTTGGATAATGATGGGGGTACATTTGTCATACAAACAGGTACTGCTGCAGATGCTGTAACGCATATTACCGAAATGCCTATGCGGTCTAAATTAAATACCTTAACGGGGAATGGTACGACACTTAATGTGGGTTTTGAAGGCGAGGGCAGTGTTAATCTGGTTTTAAGTGATCTTGCCAGTAAATTTTTGGTGACGAGTGATGGCGGTGTTTTAACGACGAGTGGTAATACGGTCAGTGTTAAATTTGCAACGTTTGGCTCGCACACAGTGAATGTCAGCTTGTTGCCGCCCGTGATTGCATACCGTGATGTCAATTATGCGGGTGCGGCACAGAACTTTTCAGTAGGGACATACAATACTCCGGCGCAATTGAGTGTGGTCGGAGATAATCAGATTTCATCGTTCAAGGTGACGCCGGGTTATTCTGTCAAGGCTTGTGAAAATGCGGCTGGGACGGGGATCTGCAAAACCTATACGGCTAATACCGCGAGCATTGTAACCTTCCTGTCTAATTTGAATGATAAAATATCGTATCTTAAAGTTCAGTAAGGCGTAGTTTGATCGATTAACGTTAATATATCTATTCATCCCCAGCGTGGTTTCCACCTGGGGCATGTCTTGTTAGTAAAAGCCTCTTTTAGTAATGTTATGAGCATGATAAATGCTTATGCGTTTATCGTTCTGTCGCTAACGCTAGTCTGTTAATGCTGTTGTCAGAGGTAACACACTGTCAATAATCTCAATATGTACTATCTTAGGAGAGCGTTTATCGTGTAAGAACACGATACAAACAAACCGCGTATAGTGCGGGTTCTTCGATAGTCAGTTTTTAGTCCCCCCTCCTCAGCGTTTGGGTGGTCTGTGACTGGTTAGATTTCAAGCTTCAGGAATGCGATATGAAAAAGTTAATGAGTAAGTCATTTTTTAGTATTGGGCTATTGGTATTGGTGAGCACCTTGCTTACCGCGTGCTCAATACACGAAGTACAAAAAACGGCTCCTTTAAGCGCTAAAACGACATGGATAATGCTGCCGTTTGCCAATCATTCTGATAGTCCCGAGGCAGGGGAGCGTATTGCGGATATTGCGGCAACCCTTTTACGTTCACAGCATCATGTGCATTTATTAGAAGCTAAGTTGCCCGTTGATGAGCAACAGATGCCGGAACTCAATCAACAAAAAGTCATTGATGCCAGTATCAAATGGGGAAAAGAACAGCAATACCACTATGGTTTAGGGGGAAGCGTTCAGGAATGGCGTTATAAAAGTGGTCTTGACGGTGAGCCTGCTGTTGGAATCACGCTAAAGGTCATCAATTTAACCACTGGCGAGGTGGTTTGGTCGGCTTCTGGGTCAAAAACTGGCTGGGGTCGAGAAAGCGTCAGTGGCACGGGGCATAAATTGATTGCTGACTTACTTGATGGATTACCCTTTACAGAATGATTGATTTAGCACCTTTATGAGTAACTCGGATTGGCGGCACGTTTACAGCGAACCAAAAACCAGTGTCGCCAGTATTGAAACGGTCGTATTAACACTGGTCGGTGTTGTTTTGGGGTATTGTTTTATGCCCAAAAACCCGTATTTTTCCGCACTAGGTTTTAGTTGGGTCATTCTTGGGCCTTTTCTCAGTGGATTACGTTATGGGTTTCCTTACGCAATTAGCAGTGTTGTGCTGCTGATTAGCATCGGTTTTATTGGGACTGTCTATGAGCTGCCTTGGGCACAAGGTTCGCCTGCAGGATTAGGTCTGGTTTTATTATTTACGGCAGTTATTACCGGAGAGTTTAGAAATTATTGGTATCGCCGCATAAGGCGTTTAAATGCCGCTGCACTGTATTTGCATGAACGTGTAGAAGAAGTCAGTCATGCATTCAATGTTCTTAAATATTCGCATGATCGCTTGGAACAGATGCTGGCTTCGCGAATTAGCCTTAGGGACAGTATTTCGAGCATCCGCAAGCAGATTTTATTATCACATACCGATAAAGAAAGTTTACAGGATTTCGGACTACTCATCCTTAGAGCGTTAGCTGATGTAGGGTCATTGCAAGGGCTAAGTTTGCATACAGTCAATCCAAAAACCAAACTAGCCCGTCCGCACCCCTTAGCTTATATTGGTAACTTACATGAGTTGGACGCGCAAAATCCGCTGCTATTAAACGCTATGGCTTCAGGAAAAGCCGCGAGTTTAAAGCTGAATTTTGTCACCCAAGAAGATAATGAATTATTGCTCGTTATTCCGTTGATGGATGTATACGATACGATTTTTGGCGTTATAGCCATCAATAAAATGCCTTTTAGAGCGTATAAAGAAGATAATATTCAATTGTTATCCGTTTTAGGCGGGTATATTGGTGATTTATTAAGTATGAAAATACAAAAAAATACCGCAATTACCGACGAGGAACAACAGTATTTTTATATACAGTCTATGCGGTGTATGCAGGATGTGGTGCATTATAATCTTCCTGCCAGTCTATTAGGATTTGAGTTCAGCAATCCTCTGTATGCCGATAGATTGATCAACGTGGTAACGCAGCAACGGGGCTTAGACCAGCTAATCGTGCTAAAAAACATAGCCGATAATCCGGTGGTTCTGCTTATTATGCCATTAACCGATCAGCGTAGTGTTGAAGGGTATTTATTAAAGATAAACGCCCATTTTAAAACGGAGTTTGGTGTAATGCGGATAGAAGAATTAGGCTTCCATTATGCTTTTCAAGTATTAACCGCTGATAAATCATTGGCCGCCAGTATGCAGCTTATTAAAGTGGCCCCCATTGTCCAGACAATCTTTTACCTAGTTTAAGATAGAACCCTGTTCGACCGCAGCTGGTTGGCGCTGCCCCAATTCTTCAGCGGGTGATTTTACTTCCCGTTCACTACCGAACCTGTCCACAATCTT
>JAPLRW010000235.1 GCA_026398935.1 Methylococcales bacterium | reverse complement strand
TGCGTTACACCGTCATTCAACATTTAACTGTTAGGCTATAGTATCAAGACTTTTTACTTAAATAACTATCCGTAATATCACGCTTCGTAATGTTACTTATTCTGCCTGCGTTACACCGTCATTCAACATTTAACTGTTAGGCTATAGTATCAAGACTTTTTACTTAAATAACTATCCGTAATATCACGCTTCGTAGTATTACTTATTCTACCTACGGTACACCGTCATTCAACGTTTAACTGTTAGGCGATAGTATCAAGACTTTTGACTTAAATAACTATCCGTAATATCACGCTTCGTAGTATTACTTATTCTGCCTACGGTACACCGTCATTCAACGTTTAACTGTTATGCGATAGTATCAAGACTTTTCGCTTAAATAACTATCCGTAGTATAACGCTTCGTGCTGTTACTTATTACCATGCTTAAAAAACCACTTCATAGGGTGCTATTTAACAGCCGAGAACAGTATAAATATTTTTGTTTAAATAGCTATACGTATAACTACCAATACTTACATGGCGATACTAGTCTGATAGTATGTGTGTCATTATGGTTTTTATTAAAAGGGGTTTTATCCGCTATGAAGTCTGATTATCTGGTTGTTGGAAGTGGCTTGGCGGGATTATCTTTTGCGGCGCTTATGGCCAAAGCGGGTAAAAAAGTGACGGTGTTGGAAGCACATGAATATGCGGGTGGTTACGGGCATACCTTTGAGCAAGGTGGGCGGTATAAATTTAACGCACAACTGCATTATGTCTGGAATTGCGGTAAAGGGCGGGAGGTCTATAATTTTTTAGAAAAATTAAATCTGCACGAGGAAATACACTTTGAGCAATACGATCCCAATGGCTTTGATCATATGCGCATACCCGGTTATGCACTGGATATTCCCAGTGATCTGACGCTTTTGTGTGAACGTTTGCAAGCGATTTTTCCTGCGCGAGCCGCGCAGATTAAACATTTTTTAGATACGGTTGAAAAAACGGCGGAAGAGCTGGATAGACTACCCAATCCCATCAATAAATGGTCTGTGGTGTTGAATCCGGGTAATATCCTGCACGTTTTAAAATACCGTAACGCGACCTTGCAAGATGTTTTTAACGCACATCAGTTACCGGTTGAAGCACAAACCTTGTTGGCATCGCAGTGGCCGGACTTTATGCTACCCCCACGCGAGCTGTCCTTTTTCGCCTGGTCGGTGTTGTTTATCGGGTATTGTCGCGGGGCTTATTACCCCACTAAGCATTTTGAACACGTCATTAATCATCTGGTACAGATAATCGAGGCGCATGGCGGCGAGATACTTTATAACCGTAAAGTCACTGAATTTATTCGTAACGGTCAATCAATACGCGGTGTTCATGCGGAAGATCTGTTGCATGCCGGACAGTTTGATGATTATTTTGGCAAAACGGTCATTTGCAATATTGATCCAAAGCGCGCCGCTGAAATGATTGGATTTGAACATTTTTCAGATGGAGTACAAAAAAAGCTGCTGTATGATTATTCGCCCTCAAATTTTATGGCGTATTGCGTCGTAAAAGACCTTGATTTGCGTGAGTTTGGTTTCGGGCGTTGGAATCTGTTTCACAGTGAACAAGTTAATCTCAATAAAGCCTTTGATGATATGTACCGCCATGGTGATTATTCACAACCCAGCTTTGTGATTACCACACCGAGCTTATTAACCACTGACCACAGCGATTGCCCGGAAGGCTGTCAGATTGTGGAATTATTAACGGTTGCTAGTTATCAGCGCTTTCATGATCTTAAAATCAGTGATGCCGCGCTGTACCGTAAGAAAAAACATGAAATATTTGATGCGCTGCTGGATGTCATTGAAAAACGTTATATCCCCCATTTTCGTGAACATTTGGTGTTCAAGATGATCGGCAGTCCCACCACCAATGAGCGTTATTGTGGCAGTCCAAAGGGTAATTCTTACGGCTCAAACCTGACCCCAAGAAATATCTCTTTAAATCGCTTGGATCATCATACCTCTTTGAATAATTTTTATTTCTGTAATGCCTCGTCTGGTTATCCGGGTTTTACTGGCTCTATCAGCACCGGTTGCAGATTATATGAGCACTTGACGGGTGATCTATTTCTTAAACCCACTGTTCAAAAATAACTATCATGAAAATAGCCATTGTAGGCGGCGGGGCAGCAGGTATGGCGACAGCCTATTTGCTTAATAAACACCATGACGTTAGAGTGTTTGAACAGCAGCCTATTTTAGGCGGCAACATTCGTACGTTAAATAAAAATGTTACTGGTACAGCACTGGATACTGAGCTGGTTCTTGATTGCGGTGTTATTGAGTTCCAGCGTGACAATTTTCCTTATTTCCATCGTTTAATGTCGGCCTTAAATGTACCGATGGAGGAGGGGCGTACGTCCAGTGAATTGTTTATGGCAAACGGGCAGTATTTTAAATCCGGCGCGGGCATTATGCATAATTGCAAGAACAGCCGCGAACGCTTAAAAGAACTGTGGAAGGTATTGCCGGTTATGGGTGGATATATAAAATTTCTGCTCAAAACGCGAAAGATAACCGCGGAAGAATTGTACGATAAGCCGATGTCTGTTTATTTAAATCAGGATATTCATTCGCGGTGGTTAAAAATGTTACTGATGTACGCTTATTCGATGCCGTATAACAGCATCACTAATTTTCCAGCCGAAATTGGGATTCCGGTGTTGCGTCAATCCGATATTTTCACGCAATGGGATAGGATTATCGGTGGCGTTTATAGCTATATTGAAAAAATTCTGGAACAATTTTCCGGACAGCTATACTGCTCAGCAAGGATTAACAATATTCGTCGGCAGCCTACGAATGCTGCGGCGGTGGCGATAAACATGCAAGGCGGTGAAACGCTGTATTTTGATAAGGTTATTTTTGCCGTGACACCGGAGCAGGTGCTAAGGTTACTCGCCGATGCCAGTGAGGATGAACAACGCCGATTTGGTGCTTGGGAAAAAAACGCTATTGAGACGGTAGTTCACACCGATGTTTCTTTTTATAAACATTTTGGCGTGAGTTATTACTCTGAATTTGATGTCTTTCAAAATAATGCCAGTGATAACTGTGGGTACAATGCGTATCTTAATAGACTCTACGGCATTGATGCCCAGCGGTATCAGCATTTTAGCTTGGCTTATAATCTTGGACAGCGAATTGATCCCAGTAAAATAGTGCATGTGCAACAGCATCAATCACCGTTTTATTCTGTAGCCGCGGTGCGTTATCGGCATGAGATTATCACCACTAACGGTGCTAATCATACCTATCATGCGGGTGCTTATCTGGGTAATGGCTTGCACGAAGGCGCGATTGCCTCGGCGTATGCGGTAGCGGCGTTGTTGGATAACAGGCCGTAATGGGTAACCATTCACCTTGCTTTTTAACGTGAATGGTTACTATGTAGCGGCGGTCGGTTACTTTTTCATTAATCCCAGTAAGCCCGACAGTAAGGCTAATGGCGTTGGTGGACAGCCAGCGATAACCATATCGACGGGAATCACCGAAGACACTGCGCCACAACTGGCATAAGAAACGCCGAATTCACCGCCGCATGCCGCGCAATCACCCACCGCAACCACCCATTTTGGATTGGGTGTTGCTTCATAGGTTCTGAGTAACGCGGTTTGCATGTGTCGAGAAACGGGGCCTGTCACTAACAATACATCTGCGTGCCGGGGTGATGCTACAAAATGGATACCGAAACGCTCTATATCATAGTAGGGATTATTCAGTGCATGAATTTCCAGTTCACAGCCATTACACGAACCGGCATCTACGGCGCGAATGGCAATGCTACCGTAAAAATTTTTATCGATGTGCCGTTTAATTTCAATACCCAGTTGCTCTAGGTCTGCATCGCTGGGGGTTTTAAAGCGCTCCGTGACAACACCCGTGGTCAACGTTTTTTTTATGATGTTAAACATTGTCCTTATCCTATAAATCGTTGCCTGAATAAGAACCATTCAGGGATTTGTTACACACCGGAAAGTCCGGAACAATATTATTCAGCACTAATTTTTCCAGTGCCGGCCAGTTGAGTATGCTGGGGTCTCTGGTGTAATAACGTGCGATGCGATTATCCGCATCGAAACGCAGATACGTGACAATTTCTCCGCGCCAGCCTTCGACAATGCCTAAACCTTCTCTACCCGCCAGCGGTGTTTTCCATGCCGTTAATAGCTCGCCGGGGGTAAGCAGATCGATAAATTGCTCTAATAGTTTTAAGGCGACATTGATTTCTTTGTGTCTTACCCAAAAGCGTGAAGCGATATCGCCTTGTGACTCAACCGGAATTTTAAAGGTAACCTGATCGTAAGGGGCATAAGTTGCATCACGCCGCACATCAAAATCCTGACCGCTCGCGCGGGCGACGTAGCCCAGCGTACCATAAGCCGCAGCCAGTTCAGGCGATAGATAGCCCGCGGTATATAGCCTGTCTTCCAAGGTAGTGCTGAGATCGACGGCAAGCATAATATCGGCCAGCTCTTTTCGTAATTGCACAATATCCTGTTTAATTAACGCCTGTGATGATTCCGATACATCACAGGCAACGCCACCCGGTACAATCTTATCCATCAGTAAGCGATGTTTAAATACCTTGGCATTGGTGCGCAACCACTGTTCCCGTAAGCGCGTAAATTGCATTTGTGCAAAAATAAACGCTACGTCATTACAGATAGCCCCCATATCGCCGAGGTGATTGGCGACACGTTCCCGTTCAGCGAGAATGCCACGGATTAAGGCGGCACGCGGCGGAATTTCAACGTCCGCTGCATACTCCATCGCTCGACAAGCTGCCCAGCAATGTCCTACGGTAGTATCGCCAGATACTCTCCCAGCTAATCGCGCCAAAGCCTCTGGCGAGCGGCCTTCGGCAATTTTTTCTATGCCTTTATGTACATAGCCTAAGCGTTCTTCCAGGTTTAAAATTAATTCACCCACCGCCTGAAAACGAAAATGCCCCGGCTCAATAATACCCGCATGTACGGGGCCGACGGGGATTTCATACACACCTGCACCATACGACTTCACAAACGGATAGTGCATATCCGGCGGTGTAATCGCTTCTGGCGCGCCCTGTACAGGAAAGTCTTTGCGTAACGGGAAGGCATCTTCCGGCCAAGCCTGATGCCTAGTCCAGCGCCGATTATCGGGATGGCCTATAAAATTAATGCCAAACATGTCTTGCGTATGCCGCTCACTGCGATTGGCAGCGGGATAAACCGTGGCTTGTGAGCGTATCGACGGGCGCTGTTCGTCACTGACGGTTCGCAGTAATATATAAGTGCCTTGTTTTTCAAAACAGGCATGAATAAAAAATTGTGTTCCCTGTTGTTCTGCCCAACCCGCTACCCAACGGAGCTTTTCTTGCAACGCGATTTCGGCAAAACGTTGCCAGTGTATGGTTTCAATTTGCCATAGAATGGTCGAGGGGTTATCAATCTGGGCAATGGTAATGTCTGAATTCAGCTGGTTTAAAAAGTCTGTTGTCCAGTTTGAATCACTCATAACGGTGTACTCCCTGAGATTAAAAGGGTCGCCTGTGAAAACCAGTTAGCTAAAAATGTTGGAATAGATAAACCTAACCAAAGCACCAGCGCTAAATGAATCATCACTGGCCATAAATTAGCTTTTACGGCTTGCTGCGTTTCAGGCTTTGCACCATAGGTCATGGGTTGTACGTGCCGGAACAATCCTGCAAACGCAATGCCTATCCCTAGTAATAATAAGGGCGCTAACCAAGGGTAATTGTGCATCGTGGCGACCAGCACTAAAAATTCGCTGGTAAAAACGCCAAACGGTGGAAAGCCTGCAATGGCAATCGTGCCGATCAATAAGCCCCAGCCTACTTTGGGTTGGGTTTTTATCAAGCCGTGAATCTTGTCGATACTTTGTGTGCCTGCAATTTGTGAAGCATAGCCGACAGTGACGAAAATCGCGGATTTGGTCAATGAATGTACGGTCATGTGTAACAAGGCTGCAAAGGTCGCCATGCCGCCGCCCATACCGAACGCAAAAGTCATAATGCCCATGTGCTCAATAGAGGAGTAGCTGAAGAGTCTTTTGATGTCTTTTTGACGGTGTAAAAATAAGGCCGCCACTAAAAAGGACAACATGCCAAATCCCATCATTAAATAACCCGCGATATTGCTATGCGTTGCGCCATCGACCAGCATTTTATTCCGCACCACCGCATACAAGGCATCGTTTAATAATAAACCCGATAATACTGCCGACATGGGTGTCGGGCCTTCGGAATGTGCATCAGGAAGCCAGTTGTGCAAAGGTACTAGACCTATTTTAGTTCCGTAACCGATGAGTAAAAATACAAAAGCAATTTCCAATACGTCGGGATTCAGTTTATCGGCATTGGCATACAGTACCGACCACAGCAATGCGCCGTCACTGTCACCTAATTGCGCGGCAGCGTAATACAATAAAATAGTACCAAACAGCGCTTGCGCGATACCGACACCGCAGAGAATAAAATATTTCCAAGCGGCTTCAATCGATTCCGGCGTACGGTACAAACTGACCAGCAATACCGTTGCCAAGGTAGCGCCTTCCATTGCGACCCACATAATGCCCATATTATTCGTGGTTAATACCAGATACATGGCCAACATAAAGCCTTGATACATGGAATAATACATTTTTAAACGTGAATCGGTGAGCTTACCAATGGCTTTTTCATGCGCCATGTAGGGCGCTGAAAAAATGGAGGTGGTAAGGCCGATAAATGCGGTTAATACAAGTGGCAAATAAACATACAGCGTTAAACCAGACATTTATTTTACCGGTATCCGCTTTGTGTCCAGACAGCGCAAAAAATAAAATGCCAATGAAGGGGATGAGTAAAACCAGATAAGCCGCAATCATTTATCTACCTCGTTTAAGCGATTGAGTTTATCAACATCCAGCGAATCAATACTGCTACGGATGTGAAAGAAAAAGATACCGAACAGCACGGCAGCAACCAGTACGTCAAAAGCGATGCCTAATTCAACGACCATTGGCATACCATTGGTAGCGACAATGGCGGCAAAAAACAAGCCATTTTCTATCGACATAAAGCCCACCACATGTGCGATAGCCTGGCGATGCGAAATCATTAACAACATGCCTAAGAGTACGACCGACAGACTAACCGCCAGCGCGTTTAACATAGCTGGCGAAGTGGTCTGTACGATAGGGTGTAACACGTAATAACTGAACACCGTTAAACTGGCACCGCCTAACATCAAAGCGGTTTTGTTACTGAGTGCTTCAACATCACGGTGCATATTCATTTGCATCACTTCTCGCCGTAACATCCAAGGAATGAAGATAACCTTGAGTGCTAGCGTCATCACTGCAGAAATGTACAAGTGTGGGTTATCAAGGCTATAAGCCACCAACGCAGTGGTCAAGGTTAAGAGTAAACCTTGCAAGGCAAAAACAAAAATCAGGCGCAACAGACGTCCTTGTCCTAACATCAAAAATGACGTAAGTCCGACTAATGCGGCCATAGATAAAATAATTTGGGTATAAAAATCTTGTTCAACAATATTCATTAGCGTGATGCCTCTAAAATGATGTGGCTTAACATCCCCAACAAGCCCAGTAGATAAGCAAAACTTAAATACTCTTGTACTCTAAATAAACGCATTTTCGCCACGACGGTTTCAGACAGTGCCAGAATAATCGCCAATAGCGTGAGTTTTCCCATAATGCACAGCAGCCCGTAACCTAAAGCGGCTGGTGTAAAAGTTTCGGCAATGCCCCAAGGGAAAAAGATATTCGCAATGAGAACCCCGTACAACATGAGTTTCAATTGGCTAGCCCATTCAATCAAGGCCAAATGCCGACCACTGTATTCCAGAATCATCGCTTCATGAATCATGGTTAATTCTAAATGAGTGGTGGGGTTATCGATGGGGATACGACCTGTTTCGGCAACAGCGACCAGAACCAAGGCACACAGTGCGAATACAAAAGAAGGTCGTAACACCAGTCCTTCATTCAATACATGTGTAATACCGACGGACAAATTCGTGGTGGATGCCGCCATACTCAAGGTAAAAACCGCCATGAGCATAGCGGGCTCTGCCAGAGAGGAAACCGTCATTTCTCTGGAAGAACCCATACCACCAAAAGCCGTACCAATATCCAGACCCGCTAATGCTAGAAAAAAACGCGCGGAGCCTAAGAAACCTACCAGCACAATAACGTCGGCACTGGCGGAGGTCGGCAAATTCACCGCGATCAGTGGTACAACACTGGCCGCGAGAATAGTCGCTGAAAAAATAATGTAGGGCGCACGGGTAAATACCCAAGACGCCTGCTCTGATACCACTGGTTGTTTACGGGTTAATTTAAGTAAATCGCGGTAGGGCTGAAACAACGAAGGCGCTCGACGATTTTGTAAAAAACATTTGCAGCATTTTAACCAGCCAGCGAGCAAGGGTGCTAAGGCAACAAATAACAATACTTGAAAAATTGCGATTAACCAATTCATCAGCTGATCATCCATAACATGAGAAGTAAAGTCACAAACGAATAACCCAAATAGGTACGGATATTACCGGTTTGAATTCGTCCAACCTGTTTTGCCAAGGTGTTCACACTCTGTGCAATCGGCTCGTATAATCTGGGCCAACTGTGATCCTGTACCTGCAAACGATAGTGAATAGCAGATACATTCAAATCCATTGCGCCTTGCATATCTTTGTCGATTTGTTCGTCAATTAACCACACATTGGCAAAAATGCGCCGAAAGGGCATCGTAAAAGCGCTGCTGGTGTATTGCATTTTTGGGGTTAGCCCACCAAAACCACAATCCCATGTGTCAGCGCGGCGCATGGTTTTCGTTTCAGGGTTACGGCGCAGTGTCCAAAAAGTGAATAAGGTGGCAATAAGTACGCCGACCAGCACTAACGGGGGAGAATAAGAGGCTTTATTGGCCGAGACAGGTGCCAGCCATAACCAACTCATGGCGGTATCATTAGGTAAGGTTTCGCCTAACAGTTGTTTAGCAACGCCATTGAGCAAATTGATAATGACGCCGGGGAAAATACCGAATAAAAAGCACAATCCCGCCAATAATGTTGGGCCTGCTAACATGCCTTTATCGGTTACTTCATGCGCTTTTTCACTGTTGTGTGAGCGAGGTACACCCAGAAAGACCAAGCCGAATACCTTGATAAAACACGACGCCGCCAACGCAGCGGTCAGTGCTAATGCGGCGGCAGAAACCGGAATTAAGCTGCGTAATACGCCATTGTCCAAAACATCTACTTGTAATGCAGTTTGGAAAGCCAGCCATTCCGACACAAAGCCATTAAATAAGGGTAAAGACGAAATACTCATACAGCCAACCAAAAACAACAGACTGGTGTGTGGCATTTTTTTAATCAGCCCGCCCAGCATATCAATATTCAACTCATGGGTTTGATGATGGATAATGCCTGCGCCCAAGAACAACAGGTTCTTGAATAAGGCATGGTTAAAGGCATGAAATAACGCCGCCAGCAAGCCCAATGCTGCCAATTGTGGATGATTATTGGCCATAAAAATCATCGATAAGCCCAGTACCATGACCATAATGCCGACATTTTCGACCGAGCTGTACGCTAACAAACGCTTTAAATTAGGCTGCATCATGGCATATAAAATACCGCCTAACGCCGACGCCGTACCAATAACCAATAGCACCACACCCCACTCCCAATGCACCGTGCCAATTAAATCATAACAAAAACGAATCAGTCCGTAGAAAGCCACTTTCAGCATTACGCCACTCATCAGCGCTGAAATGTGCGACGGTGCGACGGGATGCGCTTCCGGTAGCCAGACATGTAGCGGCACTAATCCCGCTTTCATGCCAAATCCCAATAATGCCAGACCAAACGCGATACTTTCCCAGTTAGAGCTAAGTTTGGCGGCGCGTAAGGCATCGAAGGTTAAGCCATCGGCAAAACTGGCCAAGACGCCAAAGGCTAAAATAATGGCTAATGCGCCCACTTCTGCCATCAGTAAATACAAAAATGCCGCGCGGCGATTCTCGGCATGTTCGTGTTGAAAGGCAACCAGAAAATAACTGGCTACCGACATCAACTCCCAGGCAATCATGAAGAAAAATGCATCATCCGCTAACAGCACCATCAACATGCCCGCTACAAACAGTCCGGTAAATAAGCCCAGTGTTGCAAACGGGTGTTGATTTTCTTGATAAGCCTTGGTGTAGCCTGGGCCATACAAGCTGACCGCAATAACCGCAATGCCAATAATGAGGAAAAAGAAACCTGACAGCCCGTCAAACCGTACATGCCACGGCAACCAAGGCAGCCCCAGATGGATTTGATCAACCAGAACCTCGTTGTTCATCAGCACGCTTACGCCCGCTAACACCGCAAAAACGCCCGATAAGCCGAGTAAAACAAATACTGATAGCCTTAGAAAATCGGGAAATCGCTGCTCATCAAGGCAGTTATCCAGTATTTTTTGGCAAGAAGGGCGGCTATTGGGGTATTTTTTAAGTATGAAGGTACTTAGCGCGACGAATAACGAGCGCTGATTCATCATCAGTGCTAGTAACCCAGACGCGAAGCTTAACCATACTGCACAGTAAGTTAATACTAGAATCATAATAAACGCTCAATTAAAGGGTGAGTAGTACACGAATAATCCAGTTTTCACGCGGAAAACACCGTTTGAAATTGCCGAACAATCCGCTGCAGTAGCGTAAAAATGGCCTGCTATTTGTTAATGATCAAGCAATAGCTATGCCATAGGCTATTTTTTTATAAGCACTTAATTAAACAGTCGATCTACAATCAAGGAGGGTAAGCGTCAATGCAATAAATACAGTAATGGGTGTAAAAACCCTATTTTGAGTGGTTGTTTTGCACCATTCGTACAGCAACTGTGTTGAGCTGAGTTGCTATGTAAGTTAACGCCTACTTTTTTGATGGAACCCAGCTGTGCCTGACGGTCAGAGGCATTCATCAATGCAAAAATAAAACCCTTATTTTTTGCTTTTTTTTACATCTCCTCTACAATTAGTTGTGTAAATTTAGTTTGCCCTTCACCTCGGCGCTGAATACTTGAGGCCAAGAACCCGCCTCGTTAACTTACCCGAAATGGCTTATGTCATTAACGGGAATTGACGATATTGCCTTAAGGGCAGGAGCGGCGCGTGTTCACTCAACTTTCAATTCGCTTTGTTAAACCCTATACCGAATCTTCGCTTGATGACTCTGTAGCACCTTGCTATTGGAGTACGGAAACTATTGTTTATTACTCAGCAGCGATCATGATGATCGTTAGCCAGCACGTAAAACACCCTCGACAAATTTTCCTTAATAACAACACTCGCACCGTCCGCGTAAGCGTTGCAAAAACGTTAAGTATTCGCTTGCCTCTAACCGCATCAGCTGGGGGTAACGGTCATGGTTGAACAGTTTCTTCTCGAACTTAGCGGCAATAATTCTTGGATGCCGCACGGATTCTGTATTCAGTGGACGCCCAGCATACTTTCGCCGTACGTCATTTCAGACGCGTTGATTGCGTTGTCTTATTACTCCATTCCTTGTGCATTGACATACCTTGTTTGGCAACGCAAAAACGTATCATTCATCATGCAAATCATTAGCGGCATGGCACACAATCTTGGCCTTAAATGTAGTCACAGAGGGTGTGGAAACCAATGCGCAACGTACTTGTCTCGAGCGCAAAGGTATTTGTTACGCAAGCCGGTATCGCTGGCGGCTTTTTTGTTAGGTGCAATTACCGAATGGACGGAACTTTGCTGAAGTGTATTTAACTGAAAAATCGCCATTTACCCACACATTATTATTTTTTTAGGAAGCCATCATGACTAAAACAGTTCTCGACATAGATGAACCAAGTTCAGTACAGCAACTTATAAAAGAGGCTTTAAAAACCGCAGGGTACGACATGGTTGAAGGCGTCGACTGTAAAGACGCCATGATTAAATTGAATGGGAGGCCGATTCAATTAGTCATTTCCGATTTCAGACCCGCCATGATGGGCAGAATTTCATTAGTTATAAAAAATCCCATTGATAAAACGTATCCCAGTGATCCGTCTTAGTTCTTAAATTAAGGGCAAGCAACATGCGTGAATGTCAGGCAGCGACAGCAAAAAAAGCGTAGTAAACCGTTGCAATGTAAGCAAATAACCGTGGCAGTTAATATTTTAATGCCATCTTGATTATTACTATGGATCGTACCTCCTTAAGCTGGCGGTACTAAAGGGAAAATATAATGCAAACAGTCAATATAGAAGGAGAAATGACTATCTCCACCGCCGCAAAGCAAAAAAAACTGCTGCTAGCACTTATTGTAAAGTCTACGCATAAGCTGGTCATTAATCTTTCACAGGTCAGTGAATTAGATATTGCTGGTGCGCAATTGCTCATTTTACTGAAGCTGGAAGCTGCAAGAGCACATAAAAACGTGGGCTTCGTGATGCCTAGTAATGCAGTACTTGATGTGCTGGCATTAGGCAATTTAACCGCCTTATTTGTGGATTTATTATGCCTCAATGATGAAGAGGAACTCAGTATATGAATAGAGATAAAAAGATACAAATTATACCACCGCAACCAATTGGCATTTTCCAGGTCGCCGTGGAAAAGCTGGATAAACTGGTTGATATTGCCGATGAATTGGTTGCTTCTTGTGCATTTGTAAATTCACGCGCCATGCAATTAAAGGATTCCAGTCTCTTGCAAACCAATGCTCATCTCGTTGGCTTGGTCGAAGACTTACGTGATAGCCTCTTGAAAATACACCGGATTCCTATTGACTTTGTTTTTAATCGCTTTGAGCGCGTAGTGCATGAACGTGGTGCTGAGCTTGGTAAAGACATTGCACTGGTTATTACCGATGGCGATATAGAAGTTGATAAATCGGTGCTTGAGCACCTTGATGATTTGCTCATGCCGCTGGTTTGTAATGCGATGGAGCATGGTATTGAAGCCGCTCAGCTTCGCGCCGAACGCGGCAAGCCCGTAAAAGGTACGATCACACTTAATGCTTATCAAGATTTCGAGCATATTGTTATAGAGGTTAGTGATGATGGTGCGGGTCTAAACCGTGGAAAAATACTTGCTAAAGCCAGTGATTGCGGTCTGTTGCTGCAACCTGTGGGTACGCTAAACGATAAAGATATTTATGGCTTTATTTTTGATCCCGGATTGTCCACTGCCGAGGATGTATCAGCTATTTCGAATCGTGGCGCGGGTATGGCTGCGGTTAAGCAAACGATTACGGTACTACGTGGCACCGTTGATATTAAAAGTATTCCGGGGGAGGGTTGCACCGTACAAATTCGCCTGCCATTAGCCTTAGCCATTATTGATGGCTTTCTAGTCAGTATTGGGCATTCATTTTTTGTGATACCAAAAGATTGCATTATTGAGTGTTTAGACGTACCCGATATCAGCAGATACGCCGACAGTATGGATTTACGCGGCAAAATTTTACCGTTTATTCGATTGGGGGCTTTGTTCAATCTAAAACGTGGCAATAATAATCATGAACAGGTGGTGGTAATTAACTACGCCAGTAGCAAAATCGGCATCATCGTCGATCAATTATCGAATGACTGTCAAACAGTTATTAAGCCGTTGGGGAAAATATTTAGTCATATTCAAGGCGTCAGTGGCTCGACTGTTTTAGACAGTGGCGAAATTGCCTTGGTTATTGATGTCCCAGCATTAATTAGACACTACAAGCAGCGTAAGCAATCGCTACATAATCTGCGGCGTCATAATTCAGCCCCCGTTCTTTAGGTTAAAAAGAGGGGTTGGAGCCCAAAGCCAAAGGGGGGATGTAAATACTCATCGGATGGTGTCAAAAATGATACCTGTACATAAACCTACCCATGCCAGACATAAGTTCGGAGATACAGCATGAAGATTAATCAACCTGTAACGGACACAGAAATTCATTTTCTCGATGATGAAGCAATAACATCCACCACCGATAAAAAAGGCGTGATTACCGGTGTTAGCCCAGCTTTTATTCGGCTAAGTGGTTTCAGTGAAGAAGAATTGCTGGGGAAAAGTCACAATATCGTTCGCCATCCTGATATGCCGACGCAAGCATTCAGCTGGCTATGGGACACCGTTAAAAGCGGCAAGGTATGGAATGGTCGCGTTAAGAACCGTTGTAAAAATGGTGATTATTACTGGGTAGATGCCTATGTGACACCAACATTTGGTGAAGGCTGTATCACGGGTTATAACTCGCTACGCCTTAAACCTTCTCGCGTGCAGGTAGATGCGGCAGATAAATTGTATGCCGACATCAATGCTGGACGACGCAGGAATCCTTTCAAAGTAAATAGGGTTAATATTATGTTAAGTAAAGTAAAGTTGTGGCAAAAATTTGCGGTACTCGGTCTATTAGCTGTACTTATGTTTGCGATGCCCGTGTGGCAGCTATTGTCGCGCGCTGATGATGATATTACGGTTGCTACCAAAGAATCACAAGGCGTGGCTTATACGCGTAATGTCCTAAAACTCATGCAGCTAGTGCAACAGCATCGCGCGCTCGCTACAGCCGTGTTATCAGGAGACCGTTCCAGTGTTGCTCAGTTTGAGAGTAAACGTAAGGAGATTAATGCGCAAATTAACCTCATAGATGAAACCGATGCCAGGTTGGCTAGCTTAGCTTTAACGGATCATTGGCAGGAGGTGCGCGGTCAGTGGCAGCAGTTGCTCGCCGATGTACCCGTATTGACACTCGATAGCAGTATCGCCAAGCACGGCGCGTTGGTTAATGCGCTATTACGACTTAACCGCAGGGTCGCGGATAATTCAGGTTTAGCGCTTGATCCGGAAATTGATTCTTACTACCTGATGTTAACGACTATACATCGTATGCCGGAATTAGCAGAAAACTTAGGGCAGCTAAGATCGCAAGGCATTGTCGCGTTACAAGAAAAAAATCTAGCCGCTGAACAACGGGCGACGATCACTATAAGTGCTGAAGCCGTGCCTAAAACCATCAGCTTTATAACAGAAAATATGGAGAAAACGCAGTCAAGACCGTTATTGTCCAGCGACATGAAAACGCTGCTCGATATGGTTTCAGCGGTTAGCCAGGTCGTCGCGGATAAAGTTATACACGCTAACACACTGGATTTTCCTGTAACAGACTATGCCAATGTCACTACAACAGCCATTAATCAGGTGTTTACCGTAGCGGATAAAATCAATACGACACTGGATGATGCATTGAACGCGCGTATTAAACGCTTAGCGTCAGAGCGGCTGCGTTTACTGGTGACTGCTTTAGGGTTACTTGCGGCCTTTGCGGTGTATAGCGCTTATTTTGCCCGGGGTTTATTGGTTGGTATAAAAGCCATAACCGAGTCTTTAGGCACGTTGAACAGAGGAAAAATGCCTGCACATATTGAAGGGAATTATGGCTTGGAACTTAATCAACTGAAAGATGGCTTAAATTTAGCGGTGTCGGCGGTGCGAACCTTGATCGCAGATACGGGTCTGTTGGCACAAGCCGCCGTAGCAGGCAAGTTAGACACCCGTGCAGATGCGAGTCGGCATCTAGGGGATTACCGTAAAATTGTCGAAGGTGTCAACGCGACGTTAGATGCCGTGATGAACCCGCTTAATGTGGCCGCCAACTATGTTGAACAGATCGCTAAAGGCGTGATTCCTGAGAAAATTACGGCTACGTATAACGGTGATTTTAATACCATCAAAAATAACCTGAACACCTGTATTGATGCGCTCAATGGCCTGATTCAAGAAATGCAGCAGATGTCAGAGCAACATGAGCTGGGTGATATTGACATCAATATTAATGAAGGCCGCTTCCAAGGCAGTTATCAGACAATGGCTAAGGGTGTTAACGATATGGTCAGCAGCCATATTGCCGTTAAGAAAAAAGCCATGGGTGTCGTTAAAGCCTTTGGTGAAGGCAACTTTGATGCACCTATGGAGCAATTGCCGGGTAAAAAAGCGTTCATTAATGACACGATTGAATTGGTGCGTGGCAATCTGCAAGGCTTTATTGCGGATATGCAGC
>JAPLRW010000171.1 GCA_026398935.1 Methylococcales bacterium | reverse complement strand
GGATTATCAGGCAATGAATTTAAATCTAGCGTCAAGCTGTCAATATGCGCGTGGGCTTCTGCAATCATCACTACATATTCCGCCCTCTCTTTTTTTGACTTTGATTTTTTAATTGATTTAGTCATTTGCGCAGCGTCTGTCTTGTAGCATCCAATAAAAAATCTTAGCCCTTCCGCTTTATCAGCCATCTTGTTCACCTTGTAATTGCTATTTAAACGAACCATTATTTAATCATTATACGCTAGTTATCTGTCAAATTAAAATAGCTTATTATGCTAGTTTAATCGTGTATTTGTGTTAAAATAGCATTTACTGATTATTACGGGTGTTAAGGGTGTTTTTTATGAATTATGGATATATGCGCGTCAGTACCGACAAACAGGACGCAGACAATCAGCGCGGGGCAATTCTTGAATATGCGAACAAGCAAGGCTTACAGAATATTGAATTTATCAGTGAGGTTATTTCAAGCCGTAAAGCAGACAGGGCAATTTTTCAGCTTATTGACGGACTCAGGCCAAATGACAATCTTATTATTTTTGAGTTATCGCGGTTAGGTCGAAGCATGAGCGAGCTTGAAAGCATCCGCGTAAAGGTTGCCGAGAAAGGCTGCACGATCCACGCTATCAGCCAAAACTTAACCATTAAGCCAAACGGTAGCGACATTTCAACCCAAGCGCTAATCTTTGCTTTATCCATTAGCGCACAAATAGAGCGTCAAATGATTTCAGACCGAACCAAGAGCGCACTACAAGCACGAAAAGCAAAAGGCTTGCCAATTGGTCGACCTGCCGGACAAAGCAAGCTCGATGCACACGAAGCGGAAATAAAAGGCTATTTAGCCAAAGACTTAAATTTAACGGCAATTTCTAAATTAATTGACTGCAACCGCCAAACATTGGCTAACTGGTTAGAATCCAAAGGCATTATAAAATGAATCTAAAGAGCTTATTTGATATTGATTTTAAATTAGTAAAAGTAGCGCAGGCGGGTAATATATTTTCAGGCGGCAAAATCACCTGCCTACTGAAGCCGGTAAATCGCGATTATCAAGGCACGACAAAAAAGCCCGTTTATTATTTATCGGTAATTGAAAATGGTTTGAGCCAGTATCTAAGCGGGTTATTCGCTACCGGTGATGATATGGTTTTTAGTGCTGATTACAAGGACAGCCTAGGCGTTAAGCACATTGTGCGCATAGCGTTCGCCGATGGTGGCAAGGCACTAACAATTGTGCCGATGGTGCGCAATTAATTATGATAGGATGCTTTTTTAACAGGTCGGTTAAAGGTGGCATGAATAATACTTACGAAGCAATTAACGAAGCAAATAACGAAGCTACGCTGGACTTAATTGGTCGATATATTTACGAACGCGACCAGTTAGCCAGAATAATTAATACCGATGATATTCTTGAACTAGAATCGGAATTGATACCATCAGACCCAAAAAGCAAGGCGCGCCGCCTTCCGCTATCCCCCGTATTTCTCGATCTAATGAATGACCTTGATTCAAAAAAGAAGATCACAAAGTATAAACATAATTCAACCGATTCATTTATATCAATATCTAAACATAACGCACTTACCAGCGATTTAAAAGCCGCTTACTATCCCATTTTCAATCACTACTGCAAACCCGACCCATATACTACCGCCGAATATTCGGACAACAAATTCAGGCTTAGAATCGAAAAACTAGGCTCGTTTACACAAAGCCGTTATAAAACCATCCTCCGTTCTGCTGTAGATTCCGGTCTATTCCTTCCTAGGCATCGCACAGCAACCAGCCATAAGCGAACCATGGAAGCCATCAGGAACATTCTATGCCGCCGCTTTTATATCAAGAGGTATGAGTGGGGCTTAGTGTTTAACACAAATTCCAGTCAAATTATTTATGCAGAATTGTCGCTACTTTCCAAAATTAAAGGCTCAGGCGTTAAGCTCGTTAAAAATACTTTTTATTTGCATGATGGCAAGCGGTCACAGTGCCAAATTAAAATCTATAACATAGACGCAGCACAGGCCGCACGACTAAACCAGCCACCAGAGTTCAGGCACGGCGACCGCTTAAAGTTTGAGATTACTTATAAAACCCGTTTTTTTAAGGATTACCCCGCTGTTAATTTGCGGAGCTTGACCCATCAGCACTTGATTGCAGATAAGCTATATTCGTATAATAAAAAAAACCTTTCCAACCATTTGCTTAAAAAATTCTCACCAGAAGGATTAAGGCAATTATATTTGTCGGTTGACGCCACCGGATTCAGCGAATTTATGAAAACCTTTGAGAGCGACCGAACTACGCAAACTAACATTGATGAAATTGATGCCGACATAAAAGAACTGCGAGCCACTCTTTTAGCTCAATCAAAACGCTTAGATGCTATCGAGCAATTTATAGGCATGATTGACGCTAAAAAAGACACTCGAAAATTAAGAAGTGTTAAGTAAAAAATACCCTAAAATCACTGTATTTTAAAATGACCACTTTCTATTGTTAATCATGGCCTTATAAAAAGAAGGTACAGCCTTAACTCTAGGGGCATTATGCGCAATTACACCCCTATAAATCCCCACTTTTGTATGAAAAAGTGAGCATTTACTAAGGCAATTATCGCCCTCAAATTAAACTACTCGCCGGCGCTTAAATCGTTCGTATGCTGCCGCGTGAACTTTGCATAATCGCTTAAATCGTAATGTTCCGACCAGTTCAAGCTCGATTAACCGGTTTATCCGTGCCGCCAGTGCAAATGACTCATCTTCAAGTTTGGCGGATAAACTTCTCATGACCGCACCCCACGCATTGATTGCCTAATTTGATCAATATACGATTTAGCCGCGACCGGATCACTTACAGCCATTTTTCTGCGATTCTCAAGCAATACCCTAGTATCATCAACCTTTTTGGCTGTAACCGCTGTATCAACGGCTACGGGCTCAAAAGTGCCATCATTTGCCCGTGTGACCAATCCGTTTAAGTAGGCTGGAACTGAATTTATTTTGTGGTGTGTCATTGCATGTGCAAGCGCAAATAATACCGGCTGCTGCAAGGTAGGCGCTTTTACTTTCTTGATGATTGCTTTACAGGCTTTGCGCTGCACCGGCGTTAGTTTTTCTGGATAAATTAAACCGTCAGGATTGACCACCACGATATTTTCCCCCTGGTCAGCCTGGTCGATGGCTTCTATGTGGCTTGGTAGTGGTATTTCTTTATTTTCTAAAAGCTCATTTCTTTCTAATACGCACTCGTTTTTAACACATTCAAAATTAACACGATCAATAACGGCGGTGCTTTCAGCCTGTTTAACGCCCATAGGCGTATCGTAAAAATACCAAGTGACTTTCGACTGACCACGCACATACCGCGCATAGCCTGCCGCGATTAATTCACGCATATGGCGGTAAACTTTATTTAATCCGATCCCCATAGCTCGCTTAATGTCATTGGCATTAAATCGCCATGACGGTGGCTTGCTGACTAAGTAAAGCTGAATAGCTCTTGAGATAGCACTTAACGACTCATCGTTGATTAAAGCGTTAGGCGTGATGGTGTAGTTTGAAGTGTGGGGCGTGCGAAATATTGTTTGCATAAAAATCCTTTGACCTTTACGCGAACTCTTTTTAAAATGAATCACGCACTAATCAAGTTGGGTTGATTGTGTTAGCTGCTGACGGAGTTCTCAAGGCTCTTGCAGTGGCGAGAATTTAGACCTCAGCATCGTAATGGTGCTGGGGTTTTTTTATGCGTTAAGATTACTGGCTATTCTGGGTAATCGCCAATTTTATTAAAACATAAGCGAATCACTAAGCGCCTTGCTTCGCCTATCCGATGCTTGCGCCTTCGCTATATCATCCGCACAGATAGCGCCTTTAAACGGCAATCTAAGGCTGTTCTTATCAATCCCTAACAAAGATAATACCTCTTTTGCTGCTGCCAATTTAACCGCCGGATTATCGCCCTCAACCATCAAATTAATTATACATTCGACCGCACTCACTGCCGATGCTCTTAACGCTGCCCCTGCCGCTTCGACCGATTCGCTTTTTAATCCATTAAGGTGCGCTATAAAGTCAGCATCATTTAGCCACTTATGCACCGTTTGACGCGTGATATTAGCCGATTGAGCCGCGGCTGTTATAGTTACCCCACTTGCAAGCAATAACGCTATATCGAGCTGTACGGGCTTTAATTCTGCCATATTCGTAATCTTTCGTCTGATTTTGTAAATTAATCTATTTTAGATTGATGGTTACCTATCGCGTGTGCGACTGCATCAAATACGCCAATTGGCGTGCGCTACTGCATTTGGTAAACCTGCCATTAAGCCATTGCTGGATTATCAGGCAATGAATTTAAATCTAGCGTCAAGCTGTCAATATGCGCGTGGGCTTCTGCAATCATCACTACATATTCCGCCCTCTCTTTTTTTGACTTTGATTTTTTCATTGATTTAGTCATTTGCGCCGCGTTTGTCTTGTAGCATCCAATAAAAAATCTTAGCCATTCTGCTCTATCAATCATTTCTAACCGCCTTGTAATTTATTTTTTGCCAGTATCTTGTAAAGTGTCGGGCGGCTTATACCGAATTCTTTTGCTACCTTTGATTTATCCGCGCCTTGCTCAACTAACGCGATAACTTTTGCTGCATCAATATCGCTTAATTTTTTTGATGCACCAAACACCACGCCGCGTGCTTTAGCGGCTGCAATACCCTCTTTTTGCCGGTCGTTAATCATTGATCTTTCGAATTCTGCGAACGCCCCTAACATTTGCAGCATTAGCGCTTGCATAGGATTATTGCCGCCACTGAATAGCATGTTTTCTTTATGAAAAAAAATCGATACGCCTTTGCCTACCAGTGCATTAATTATTTTCTGCAAGTCCAATAAATCGCGTGCTAAACGATCTATCGAATGTACATGTAGTGTGTCGCCTTCTCGTAAGTGTTCTAAGCACGCTTGTAGCATTGGGCGATTAGTGTTTTTACCACTCAGCTTATCTTCAAAAATCTTGTCTAGCTCAATATCCATTAATTGCCTATCTGTTACCTGACCCGCTGACGATACACGAATGTACCCAATATTTTGCCCCTTCATAACGCGCACCTTTATTAACAGTAGTGTAAACAAACATCTTAAACTTATATTAACACATGTAAATTAATTGTCAATTGGACTTATGTTTACACGAACTAATCAGGCTTACAGACCATTAACTATATGTAAATTAAAGTGTAGATAACTTTACATATGATATGTTATAATATAACACTTACAGTTTTTTAAAAAAGGCATTACAAAATGAATCTAAAGAGCTTATTTGATATTGATTT
>JAPLRW010000088.1 GCA_026398935.1 Methylococcales bacterium | reverse complement strand
AGCTCACTCGAATACCTAGCTCAGCACTACGACCCGGTTCCGGCGCGAAGTTGCGTAAATAAGACACTGAATTACGAATAGACTCATCCAACAGGTTTTTACCTTTTGCGAAGACTAAAACATCCGCTTCCCCTAAGCTGGCTATCCGGTACTGCGTGCCTAAATTTAATAATAAATAACTCGGTGTAACGGTTTCATTATCACCCGAATGGGTTTGTGCCTCACCACGGGTTAAGCGAATATTGCTCGACCAATCATTTTTTTCATGGCTAACCTGAAAACCATAACGCAGCGGCGGCATTCGCGGCACATCCGCGCCACTATCAAACGTACCACGGGTATAGTCACTGAACAATTCTACATCTAGCGCCCCATAGCCGTTTTGCATTAATGGCACAATGACCTTTGCCTCAAAGCCTTTAAAGGTTGCCGCGGCTTGTTGCGTATTGAGCAAAGGATAACATTTGCCACATAAGGCATTAGACGCTTGCAAGCCATCCTCTGCGGCATTAAATAAGGTACTGGATGAGCGCTGCTGATAGATGTAATCGCTCACCCAATTATGGAAGAGATTAACCTCTGCAGTCATCCAGCTCGCGTTAAAACGATACCCTAAATCCAGATTATTGGAAAATTCCTTACCTAAGTTGGCATTCCCTAATTCATAGCTGCGCGTTGCGTAATGAAACCCATCTGAAAATAATTCCTGAACTTGCGGTGCGCGTTGTGAATGGGTGTAACCCAAGCTCAGTTGCTGCTGGTCATTAATTGCCCATAAGGCTGACGCCGAACCGCTGAGTGGCACGTAAGCAACACTGGCTTTATTTTCTGGATCAATGGTTTGCCATTCAGCACGCCCACCAAAATCATAACTGACCGCGCCTTTTTTAAAGGACTCAACCGCAAAGAATCCATAAGAATTAATGTCTGATTTGGGGACGATTTTACCCTCCTCACCTAAACCCACAAATTGACTATTAACCGATTGAAACCCCGCCACGCCATTAAGCGCGCCAAGCGGTTGATGTTCAAGCTCTAAGCGACTTTCAAATGATTCATTTAGAAACGTAGTTCCTGCAACACCGCCATCCATTTCGACATGTTTATAGTCGGTATAACCAAATTTCATACGTACGGCTTCGGCAAAAGAAAACGGTTTATTGAGCTGACTTTTAATATCATATTTAGTCTGAGTCAAGTCGATTGAAACTGGGTCGTCACCGTGACCATCCGGTGCAATACCGTAGTGCTTTTCCAAACTATTCGCTGCAACACCAATCAAACCCGCATCGCCGATAAGAGCGGCGCCAACCGAACCGCCGCGCGAATGGGCGCTGGTATTAGCAATATAGCCTTGCGAGTTTTGCAATGCGCCAACAGGCAGACTTTTAAAACTGGGATCATGCAGCCGCACTGCCGCTTCGTCAATCGCCGTACCGCCAATAGACGTATCACCCTGATCACGATAAAATCCGTCAACATGATAGGCAAAGCCACTTTTACCGCCTTCTACTTTCAGCGCACTAGACGTTTCATTCGTCGCGGAATCAAAGCGCTGCTCACCTGCACCGCCGATAATTTTATCGGGGACTGCTTCAGGAATACGGTTATCAATCACATTGACGATGCCGCCAATAGCGCCACTACCATAAAGCAGCGTCGACGGGCCACGCAACACCTCTACCCGTTCAGCAATAATAGGATCAACACCCGTAGCATGGTCTGGACTTAAATTTGACACATCATTATTACCCAAGCTGTTTTGCATCACCTTTACACGCGCCCCCGATTGCCCGCGAATAACTGGCGTACCTACACCGGCACCAAATGATTGATTACTAATACCCAGCTCATTTTGCAGCGTTTCACCTAAGGTTTGCCCAAGATTAGTAATTAGTATGAAGCTTATCATCAGATAATACCGTTACGGGCTTAGCCGATTTGGCACTCGAATGTTTAATGCCAGCACTGCCAATAACCACCATTTCTTCCAGTTCTTGCACCTTATCATCGGCGGCTGGTGCTGAGAGGCTCATTACACTAGCGGTTAGTAAGACAGCAAACTTGGTTTTATTCACACAAACACCTTGGCTTAAAATAGGTTAAAAAATAGTTATGTAGCATAGCAATGCTTTACGGCACGGTGATTACAAAAAGCGTAATGACCTACTTTTATAATGTTATAACATATCATATCATATCAATGACTCAAAAAAAGACTCATGCCTTACATTAAGGACGATCCGGCAGCAACAGAAAAACTCAAGAAACAGTCTGCACTGCACATTTCGCGCAAATACCTTGAATTTCAATCGCTTTACTGTGCGCAATAAAGTTGGCTGCTGCTAATTCACGGACAATGGTTTGCATAACATCCCCTGCAGAGCGTTCCTCCACTTCCTGACATGCTTTGC
>JAPLRW010000248.1 GCA_026398935.1 Methylococcales bacterium | reverse complement strand
CTTGATACTATAGCCTAACAGTTAAATGTTGAATGACGGTGTAACGCAGGCAGAATAAGTAACATTACGAAGCGTGATACTACGGATAGTTATTTAAGTAAAAAGTCTTGATACTATCGCCTAACAGTTAAACGTTGAATAGATGTGTGCCTAGGCAGAATAAGTAGTAGTACGAAGCGTGGTCATACGAATAGTTTTTTTAAATGGAAAATGTAATCATATCACACAGCACACGAAGTAAATAAGTTGATTATTGGTTACTTTATAGTGCATTTTAAAAGGATTTAAAAAGTGTTTGTTTTAATTAAAAACTTAGGAGTATGAACTGATGAAAAAAATTACATATATATTAGTACCTGCGTGTATGGCATTAACTATTGGGATGATTGAGCCATCTATGGCTGATCCGGTGGAACTTTCACCGATAGCAATGGATCAAGTGACAGGTGGATTAGGTTCGGCGGTAAATGTTAATGCAATGGCCTTTAGTACGGTTTTTTCCAATACGAATACCAATGCCGCCGCTCTCACCGCAGTGTCAAGACCGGATAACCCTGCATTGGGTGGTTACGTTGAAGTGGCGGGTGGTGACGCGGTTGCCGTTACTGTTGGCTCAGGTTCTACGACCAATACGTCGGTTACCCCCGTAACAAGTACGCAAGGTGCGTCAGGAGTGTATACCACTCAAGCGGGTGGTCATTTCCAAAATGGTTCTGTATCAATGACAACGAATGTTATCTATACCACGGGTGCTTTGTTTCATCTTTAAATAAGTGATGCTTACGCCGAAAAATGACGTTTTTGATTAATAAGAGATAATCCTATTAATCAATATTGAGGATTTAGCTGTTGATGTTTTATTAATCATAATAAAGCTGTAGCTAATGGTTTCATCAGACATCAATGCCTGATGGATTTTTTGAAAATAATGTTTAGGAGTTTTCCTATGAAAAAATTAATCGCGGTTATTGCCCTTGCATCTAGCATGGGTGTTGCATATGCAGCTGAGCCTGTTGCGTTGACTGACAATCAAATGGACAACGTGAGTGCTGGTGGGACTGCATGGTCTTATGCTTGGGCAGATGCAGTTGGTCATGTTAGTGCTACATCGCAGACCATTACCACTACCTCAGTAATTGGACTCGTGAGCGTACCAACACAAGGTGGGCACTTGCTTATAGATACTGGCTTCGCTGGTTCTTATAGCTTTGCTTCTGCTCTTTAATAAAACCAATCACACATCCAAATTTTTGGAGGAGATTATTATGAAAAAATTAACTATGTTAGCAGGTGTTTCATTATTGGTTATTGCAGGCAGCGCATTTGCTGCACAACCATTGAATGACGCACAAATGGACGGCGTAAGCGCTGGTGGCGCTACTGCTTTAGGGTTGTCGTATGGTATGTTCATTGGAGACAATATCAGCACTACATCGTTGTCGTATGGTATGTTCATTGGAGACAATATCAGCACTACATCTTCTACTACTCTTGCAGCAGCTTTTCCAATAGGTCTTGGTCTTGCTGTTGGTCAGGCCAGTAACACTACTATCGCTACATCTTTGCTTGGCTTTGCAGGCGCTCACAGCCAATCGAATGCGGTCGCTGGTATTTGGTAAATCACCAAAATGAAGCAGGAAATGCCCCTTTTCCGCTAAGACGAAGGGCAGATCCCGCTAGTAGAGCACAGCTGTGAAGACACGCTCTGTACTAAATAATAGTGCAGGGCGTTTTCTTTTGCAATGAAAAAAGTACATTACAAAAGAAAACGCCCAAAAATAATAGCTCGTAATCTGTAATAGATGGACTTAATAGGAGACGAAAGTGGCATTTTATGCGTGCAAAGAAGTGCGTAACCGCTTATTTTTAATACCAACTATTTTTATTAGCGGACAAAAAAACCTTCAACGATTATTTTTTTCAGAACCCGCTTCTACGGAGAAAATCACCGCCATTGATGGCGACATTACTTTAACTAGACGATCACATGGTTTTTCCTCGTGGGCTAAAACGGCCTGTGTCGCGGCGTGTTTAAGTAACAGTTTTTCAGTCTTGGCAGAGGAAACACCCCCCGTAAAATCCCTTTTTGAAATGCGCCGTGAAAACGTTGTCGTACAACAATGGGATCTCAGTTGCGGTGCGGCGGCGTTAACCACGCTGCTCAATTATCAACACAATGATTTTGTAACAGAAAAAGAAGTCGCCAATGCGCTGATGAGTCGCCCTGAGTATGTTAAATACCCCGGTCTGGTGACGGTTCGTCAAGGATTTTCCTTGTTTGATCTTAAAAGTTACGCCGATGCCAGAGGCTATAAAGGCATTGGTTACGGTCAACTAACCTTTGATGATCTGTTACAAAAAGCGCCCATCATCGTGCCTATTAATGTACTTGGTTACAATCACTTTGTTATTTTTCGAGGGATGCAGGGTAATCGCGTCCTGTTGGCAGATCCTGCATGGGGCAATAGAACCATGCTGGTTGATGCGTTTGAAGACAGCAGAATCGACTTTCCTAAAATAGGCAAAGTGGGTTTTGTAATCACCCGGCTCGATGGTGTTGAGCCATCTGACCGCCTGCGGCAACATGACCGCGATTTTGTAATGACTCGGTAGACACATTATGACTAAAAAAAACACGCTTAAAATAAACGCGCCTGCCCATTGTGACCTGTCTTGGAAACTCTCTGCCCGCGTTGCGTTATTGGCCAGTGTCGGCCTATGCCTATCCGGCTGCTCGTTATTTAAGACATCGGATGATATACCGGACATGAATCTGGCTAATCAATTATTGAAAAAAGTCGAGGAGCGCGAGCTTAAAATCGCCGAGCGCGACAAGGCCATTGATAATTTGCAACAGCGGGTAAAGCAATTAGAGCAAAATCGGGTCGCTGCTGTTAGCGCAACGACAGCCCCACCGCAAGCCGTTGCGGCTGCCTCACCCATTAAACCAACGGCCGTGGCTATTTCGCCTAAGCCGCGCGCCGCGCCTGGTGGGCTTGAGATAGATGAAGAAGCGGCGCAACGGGCATTAGAACGTACGTTGGTGCAAACTGGCGCGTTATTGTTGCCGGTTGGTCAGGCAGAGATTCAACCTTATGCAATGTATTCGCGGCGTAAGACCGATACGGTTATTGGTGTACCGGTCACTGGAGGTAATACGTTAATAGGCAATGATCGTATTCGGCGCAATGACGTAGATGCGGGACTGAACATACTGGTTGGCCTGCCGTTTGAATCACAAGCAGAAATACGTATTCCAACCAAAGTGGTGAATCAATCCGAAGTTCTTTCAGCGCAGGGGGCATTTCCGCAGGAGGCCAGTAGGACAGCGGCCTCTTTTGGTGATATTAGTGTGGGTCTGGCTAAAACCTTAACCCACGAAAAAGGCTGGATTCCCGATATCATTGCGCGGATGACCTGGGATACCAACAGTGGCAACATGACGAGGAATAATCTTGCCATGGGGGGCGGATTTAATGATTTTATCGCCTCCTTGACGTTTTTAAAACGTCAAGATCCACTGGCTTTTACTGGCAGAGTGGCCTATCAAACCACCTTAAAAAAGAATGACATTGAACCGGGTGATCAATACAGCGTTTCGTTAGGCGTCACATTAGCCGCCAGTCCGCAAACGTCTTTAAGTATGGGCTTACAACAAACCTTTTCCCAAGAAACCAAAGTGAATAATACCGTCATTCCGGGAAGTGACGCGGTTTCAAGTGTCTTTACGGTCGGTGTATCATCGACGATTGGGCGCAGTTTGTTCTGTTCTGTTTCGGGTGGTATTGGTTTAACAGAATCAGCACCCGATTACTTTATTAACATCACCATTCCGTTCAGGTTCGATGTACCGTATGATTCAATTTTTAGTAAGAAACCCGTATCACCACTGGTATAACAGGCGTTAAAAAATAACAGCATACACGTTGTCCGCCTGTCCTACGTTCATCGAATAAGAAGGCACATACGTTAAGTATTCATTCCCCCTCTTTTTACCCTAAAGGGCACAGGTCAAAGGGGGGGAATGAGCAATTACCCTGCAAGAATATTCACATATTGGGACGTTATTTTTGACCATATCTTTAGGAATTAAAATTTAATACTATGCCACTGATAGGGTGCGTTCCACGCACCAAGTCTGTTATTGGGGGCATGGAATGCACTCGACTGCTACAATCAGCGGTAAAGTGTCAGGGCGAATTCCATCGGCGCAGCGCCTTTTTGTCCCGCCTTAAGTTGGCTATCTGCATTCATTAATACCCCCTCATTTATTTATAGCTCATGAAATCACCCAGCAGTGGCACATGCCAGAACAATCCCCCTGACAATGCCACAAAAAGCATGTTACCCGTTGTCGGAATAGGTGCATCAGCGGGTGGACTGGACGCATTACAATCGTTTTTTGCACATGTGCCATCAAGCACGGGTCTTGCGTTCATTGTTGTTACCCACCAAAAATCGGAACACATTAGCCTGTTGCCGGAGTTGCTTAAAAAATATACGACCATGCAGATTATTACCGCAGAAGACGGTATGCATTTAAACAGTAACTGTGTATTTATCTGCCCTCCTGGAAAAAATCTGGCGTTATATAACCAGCATTTGCGTTTGAAAGAAACGGGGAAATTTGATGCCACCAACTTACCCATCGACACTTTTTTTCGCTCACTCGCGGATGTCGCGCAGGAAATGAGCATCGGCATTATTCTGTCAGGTACGGGCACAGATGGCACACTTGGCTTAAAAGCCATTAAGGGCGCGTCTGGAATGACCATGGTTCAAGATCCAAAAACCGCAAAATTCGATGGTATGCCTAGCTATGCAATGGCCATGGTTGATGTCGATTTTGTGCTGCCCACCGAAAAAATGGGGCAGCAACTGGTTGAATACGTTAAAGGCCCGTATTTTAACCGTATGCATACGGTTACAACGGGAACGATTCTAGCGACACCACTTATCCAAAAAATACTCACCTTATTACGCAACCGAACCGGGCATGACTTAGCGCTCTATAAACCGATGACGATTCAGCGCCGCATCATCAGGCGCATGAATATCCATCAAATCAAAAATCCTGATAAATACCTTGAGTTCCTACAAGAAAACCCCGTTGAGGTAGATAAACTATTTAAAGAGCTGTTGATCAATGTCACCAGTTTTTTCAGGGACTCAGCGGCCTTTGAAACACTGAGTGATGAAATTCTACCCAAATTATTCGCGAGTAAACCGGATAATGATGAACTCAGAGTGTGGGTAACGGGCTGTGCAAGTGGCGAAGAAGCCTATTCAATGGCGATTATCATTAAAGAATACTTAGAAAAAACCGGTCGATATTGCAGCGTTCAGATTTTTGCGACTGACCTAGATGAGCTATCCATCAATAAAGCCCGAAAAGGCTGCTATTCCAGCGGCATCGCTGCCGATATTTCAGCAGACCGCTTACAGCGATTTTTTAGATTGCAGGACAATCAATATTATATCTGTAAAGAAATTCGCGACACGGTGATATTTGCCACGCAAAATTTAATTCAAGACCCACCTTTTACGCATCTGGATTTTATTAGTTGCCGAAATCTGCTGATTTACCTGAGTGTAGAATTACAAAAGAAAATTTTTCCGCAATTTCATTATGCGTTAAATCCCAATGGCATCCTGTTTTTAGGGGCATCAGAATCCATCGGGGATTATGAGGAGCTATTCAGTATCGTCAGTAAAAAATGGAAGATATACCAGCGTAAAGAGGCGCGGGTAAGCATACCGGTATCAAAGCTCAATTTACCGATGGTGCGTCTTGCCGAATTACCACAAGAGCAGCAAAAATCACTCGAAATAAAACACCCGTCAGGTAAAATTGCCCAGCAAATAGAACGCTTTTTATTGGATAATTTCACCCCAGCGAGTGTGATTATTGACGAATTTGGCAAAATTCTTTACATACAAGGTCACACCGGAAAGTATCTGGAACCCAAATCAGGCCAGCCAACGTGGAATGTTATTGACATGGCGCGGGAGGGACTACGTTTGCCGTTGGTAACAGCACTTCGTAAAGCAAACAAGCAAAGCGATATTGAACCAGTGCATAGCAGTATTAGCGTAAAAACCAATAGTCATTTTGAAGCAATAGACCTGAACGTTTTAAAAATTACGGCTCCAGAAGCGTTACGGGGCTTATTGCTGGTGTCCTTCATTCCACAAGAAAAAAAAATCCCCCTGCCTTCGCCTAGAAAAAAGCCCGCCTCGGCAAGCCTTGATAACAGCAACCAAAATGAACAATTGGCGCAAGAGCTTTATTTTACGAAAGAATCACTAAGAGTAACCATTGACGAATTACAAACCTCAAACGAAGAACTGCAATCCACGATTGAGGAATTACAATCGACTAACGAAGAACTGCAAAGCGCCAATGAAGAGTTAGAAACCTCTAAAGAAGAAATGCAATCGCTCAATGAAGAACTCAATGTCGCCAATGGTGAGCTGCAAAATAAAGTTGAAGCCTTATCCGCCATCAATGACGATATGCAAAATCTGTTAAACAGCACCGATATTGCCACCATTTTTCTTGATACGCATCTAAAAATAAAACGCTTTACCAAACAAGCAAAGAATATTATAAAACTGATTGACAGTGATATAGGCCGGCCGCTGGATGATTTAATTTCCAACCTGTATTATGACCACCTGATTGATGATGCTAAAGACGTATTAGATACCTTAATTAACAAAGCCACGGAGGTGCAAACCAAATCCGGCGACTGGTATTTATTACGCATCTTGCCCTATCGAACTGCAGAAAATATGATAGACGGCTTGGTTATCGCTTTTGTCGATATTAATAAACTTAAAAAAGCCGAAAAATCTGTTCATGAAGCAGAGCTGACCACTGCCATTGTTAATACCATTAATCAACCCCTGTTAGTACTGGATGATCAGTGGACTATACTCACGGCCAACCCTTCTTTTAATCAGCAATTTAATAACTCTAATGAAGAACTGATCGGGCAATCACTTTTTTCCATTAATCAGTCCAGCTGGGATTCAGTCTTATTGAAAGAGGCATTAAGCAATACGCTGGCTAAAGCCGTTGCTTTTAACGGATTATGTTATGACGCGGTATTTGCTGGTATTGGTCAAAGAAAATTACTGATCAATGGCCGTATATTAAAGCAATCCTCTGCGGGACAAGCCTTGATTTTATTAGCCATAGAAGATATTACTGAACGCGTGTAATAAAAACATTAAACCTTACAACGCCCGTAAACTAAAACCTAACGCTCTACGTGATCTTACGGATAGTTATTTTAGGTGACAACCTTGATACTAGCGAAGCGCTTTTAATCTAAATCAGTTGCGTGGCTTCTGCTTTATGTAATGATCATTGCAGTACAGACCGTAACGTTTAATAATGTCTTTTTTATAAGCATTAAGCGCGGCGTGTCTCTCGCTCACGTTACATTATGAGCATTACGGTCACTGTATTTCTAACGCGTCATGGATAACGCAGGTATTGGTATGAATAGGCAAGCAACGACTGATTCTTTTTGGATTAAAGCGGAGCGCCCATTAGATGAGCACTCGGCAGTCATCAGAAGACAAGCGGAAGAGCAGTTGCGTAAATCAACGGCTGATGTTAGCGGCATGCCCAGCGAAAACATACAGAAACTGGTTTATGAGCTACAGGTTCATCAGATAGAACTTGAATTACAAAACGAAGAATTAAAAAGAACGCAGCAGGAACTCATGATCAGTCGTGAGCGCTACGTAAAACTCTATAATTCAGGAACGATTGGCTACCTTACCCTGAGTCGGGAGGGGGTTATTCTGCATGCTAATCACGCCGCAGAAGAACTGTTAAATTGTCCCAAAGAAAAGTTGATTAATACTCGGCTGGGGCGTTTTATTCATCCTTCAGATCAAGATACTTACTACCGCTTTATTAAAAATTTTACCGCGCAGCCTACTCAAAAAAGCCAAGTATTCAGACTTAATACCGTCAAAGAAGCAGATAACAACCCGCCTTGTTTGGGTTATAAGCTCACACATTGCACGAAAGAGGACTGCAATAATAATAATAATAATAATATTTACATAGAATGCCATCATGCCGTTAATAATGACGATTAAAGTGGCCCCCATTGTCCAGACAATCTTTTACCTAGTTTAAGATAGAACCCTGTTCGACCGCAGCTGGTTGGCGCTGCCCCAATTCTTCAGCGGGTGATTTTACTTCCCGTTCACTACCGAACCTGTCCACAATCTT
>JAPLRW010000083.1 GCA_026398935.1 Methylococcales bacterium | reverse complement strand
ATGGATAGTGTTATAGTGTTTAAACAGTGCGTTGATCGGTATAAAAGCCGCTGCTAAAGACAACGTACAGCAGGCAATAAAGTATTGGACATTAACGGCGTAAAGCCATCGGCAGATTTTACAATTCTGCCAATAATAATCAGCGATTTAATCTGGATTTGCGTTGCATGCCCAATAAACCGAATAACGCCGAAGCAAATAACCAAATGGCAGATGGAATGGGCGTTTGACTCACGGTGGCTTCACTCAAGCTGTAATCAACGGCTAAATAAGTGCGGGTCAAGAAAAGATCACCTGTCACTGTAATTTGCTTAGAAATAAGTGAGCTGGTTAATGCGCTTAACGGTAAATCACCCAGTATTGTGCCAAAATAATTGTTGTTACTGCCGTTCGGGTTACCAAAATGCGCAAAGGCAGGCGTGTCAATGGCGATGCGTTGCCCACCATCTACTGGTAAATATTCCTGATCACTATCGCCGAGATTGTTATACACTTCGGCCTCGCTGCCTGCGGGTGCATAGCCATCTAAACAATCTAATTGAAATGAATCACTGAACATGCATGATCCACCATTGGGGTTATCATCCAGTGCTAGTGTAAAAATGTACGCCCGCGAGGGAGTGGCGCTGAAGGGTTGCTGATTATCACCGGGTCTAGTGGGATCTCGTCCTAAAATACCGTCCAATTGCGGCGTATCCACGCTGGCAGTGACGGTTTGGTTATTTACATAGCCGGCAGAAGACAGCGAAAATGGAACGACTATAGAGGCAACATTGGGCGAAAACTCAAAGCCACGAACCGGAGCCGCCAATGCGTTCGTTCCAAAAGAGAGCAGTGCTACAGAGGCTAATAGCGTTGGTAAGTGTGTTATTTTCATACGTAAAAGTTCTGTAAAATAGATGATTATGTAATGCGGCATCCGAAGAGAGAGGTAACAAAAATACCGCCACTTATCGTCCGTTTAGTCGCTGGGATAAGCGTTTGGTTATTTATGCCAGCCGTATGGAATACACACAGTGCAACTGCGTATTCTGCACAATACGCATTCGCGCCCACTTTTTAACGACGGGTGCGAATGAATAATTACAATAAAAGTAGTCTATTAATAAGAAAGTTGTAAGGATGTAAATAAAAAAGAATAAGAGGGCGATTTAAATGCATCTTAATTCTGCATAGAAATTAACAACTAACCCTTATTACATCCGCTCGGAATAAGCCAAGAATGCGCTGGTTTTTCATGTTTTGCATAATCAGCAACGGGTATTTTTTCACCGGTCATCTGTTCCACCTCATCAACACTCACTAAATAGCGATCCAGGTTTTTTCGGGTGGCGTCCTGCGTATTAGGAACAACCCAAGCAATCGCCTGCTCATCCTGTTTGCCGCCCCGAACAATGACCTTCCAAAAAGCATCGGGTGTTTTAATACCGTGCGATGCGACAAAATAATCATCCGCGGGATTATTACCCCAGATTACGCCGCCAATCACTAACAACTCCGAAATATCACGGTAACATTCGATAATTTCTTCTGTAAGTAACCACGCCCCCCTGTTCATGTTTGCCGCTTGAGGCAAGATGTTAGTCATCGTATTGCTTGCTTTAATAGCGGCTGCTGATACATCCAGATGATTAGCCGGTACTTGATGACCTCTATCATATTTTAAGCCATACGCTTTTGCGGATTTTTGCTGACAGTCCGCCGGAACATTGGGATCAAGAAAAAAATTATCATAACGATCCGCCGTGCCATTATCGCGTTGCGCCACATACTGAAACTTTACTGCACCGCGTTGTGCGCAATCCAACCAGACCGTAAACCCCGGATAATCCAGTTTTAGCGCCTTACTTGAGAGCGATGTCAGTGGTTTGCTTTGTTTTAACAGCTCGGTATTGGTACTACAGCCTACTAACGCTAAGGTTAACAAGAGGACTAAAATAATTCGTTGCATGCTTTTTTTGTATCCCTATGTAAATTAAATGATTCAATCTTGCCGCATGAGACCTGTCCACACGGTCGCGCATTCTACCAAATTAATTATTTCCTTATGGCATACATTAAGCCCATACTCCATGAGGTAGGATTTTGCTGACCGCCTTATTTGGCAAAACAGTCAACGATCAAGGAAGCAATGAATGGAACAATTAACAGATTTAAAAGCCATACTGCACTCAAAACGAGCCAACATTTTTTACCTGGAAAAATGCCGCGTGATGCAAAAAGATGGCAGAGTCCTTTACCTTACCGAGTCTAAAGATGAAAACCACTATTGGAACATCCCCATCGCCAACACCACCGTCATTCTTCTGGGGACGGGTACATCCATAACACAAGCCGCCATGCGCATGTTAGCCAGTGCGGGCGTATTGGTAGGGTTTTGCGGCGGTGGTGGGACGCCACTATTCTCCGGCAGCGAAATAGAATGGCTTAACCCCCAAAGCGAATACCGCCCCACCGAATACATACAAGGATGGCTTGGTTTCTGGTTTGACGAAAACAAACGCCTAATCGTCGCTAAAGCCTTTCAACAAGCGCGTATCAGCTACCTTAAACGCATCTGGGATAAAGACCGCGAACTTAACGCTGAAAAATTCTTCATTGACGACAGCCTACTCAGTAGCGCACTTGATAACTACGCCAGCAACATCGACGTCGCCCAAAAAGTGGGTGACCTCTTACTGCGCGAAGCGGTACTCACCAAACAACTGTACCGCTACGCTGCAAAATCTACGCAACTGAGCGACTTTGTGCGAGAGCGTGAAGGAAGCGACATTGCCAACGGCTTTCTTAATCACGGCAACTACCTCGCCTATGGATTAGCCGCCACTACGCTTTGGGTGTTAGGCATACCGCATGGCTTCGCTGTTATGCATGGAAAAACGCGGCGTGGCGCGTTAGTGTTTGATGTCGCCGATCTCATTAAAGATGCCATCGTCTTACCTTGGGCGTTTATTTGCGCCAAAGAAAAAATGAGCGAACAAGAATTCCGCCAACAAATCTTACAAAAATTTACCGAACACAAAGCACTGGACTTCATGTTTGAGCAAGTCAAACAACAAGCTATGCGAGATGACTTGCGATGATGGTCACCTTCGTTAGTCAATGCCAGAAAAAAGCCTTAGCACGTACCCGTCGAGTCCTAGATGCCTTCGCCAACCGTATTGGTGATAACACTTGGCAAACCATCATTACCGAAGATGGCTTGATCGCCGTTAAAACCCTGTTGCGTAAAACAGCTACTAAAAATACCGCTGTGTCTTGCCATTGGATACGGTCTAGGAGTCGCAGTGAGTTGGTTTGGATAGTGGGCAATCGTAAGCGGTTTAATGCGGTGGGGATTGTGCCAGTGAATAGTACCAAAATTGATTTTAGTCATCGCGAATGGGAGAAGGGTTGGCATACAACAGAAATTATCGCAATGGCTTCTGCAATTGCAGGCTTATTTCATGATTTAGGTAAAGCGAATGATTTATTTCAAAACAAGTTAAAACCAGAGTTTAAAGGAAAGCGATTTGAACCATATAGGCATGAATGGGTGTCATTACGCCTGTTTCAGGCTTTTGTAGGTGAAAACAATGATGAACAGTGGCTTGGCAAGTTGGCATGTGTTAATGCCGAGATTGAAAAGCTGGTTTTAGAGCAAGTTGTAATTGATAGCCCACAAGTAAGTACATTTAACAATCCCTTTGATGCGCTACCAGAATTTGCAAAGTTTGTAGCTTGGTTGATTGTTTCGCATCACCGCTTACCTGTTTATCCAAAGTTAGGCGAACAAGAGCCTAGTTTTAGCCAAGTTAATGAATGGATGAGTAAAGATTTTGATGGTTTGTGGAACTCCGTCAATAGCCTTAATGATAGCTGGAACGAATTAACAAATAAGGCCAATTGGACATTTTCAAGTGGCACACCTTTGATAAGTAAAACGTGGCAAAAAAAAGCTAAGCAGTTATCTAGGCGTGCCTTGAGCTGTTTGGGTTTAACGGGCGTGGATTGGTTTTGTCAGCCATTTACGATGCACCTATCACGTTTAGTGTTGATGCTGGCTGACCATTGTTATTCCGAGATGGATGTAACAATTGATTGGCAAGATACCAGCTATAACGCATACGCCAATACCGATGACCATAAGCAATTAAAGCAGAAGCTGGATGAGCATAATGTCGGCGTAGGCCATTACGCCTATGTATACGCCAAATCACTTCCCCGTTTTCGTGATGAATTACCACCAATCAGTGATACCAAAATCTTGACTAAAGGTCTTGGCGGCGGAAAAGAATTCCAATGGCAAGATACCGCTTATAAATCGGCTCAAAGTGTTCAAAAAGCCGCACAAGAGCAAGGTTTCTTTGGTATAAACATGGCCTCTACTGGTAAAGGAAAAACCATTGCTAATGCCAGAATCATGTATGGTTTATCTGATGAACATGAAGGTTGCCGCTTCAATGTCGCTTTGGGTTTACGCACACTGACCTTACAAACAGGGGAGGCGCTTTGTGAAAAACTACAGCTTGATGAGGGTGACGTAGCGACTTTGATTGGTTCTCAAGCAATTCAACGCTTACATCAAACCAAACAGCCCACAGATAACAATAAATTTGCCATGAGGGGTAGTGAAAGTCTGGATGTGGGGCTGGATGATGACGGTTTTGAAGTCATCTACGATAAAGAAGTCTACGAAGGGCTGTTAGAAAAGTGGTTTAAAAACAATCTCAAGGCTAAAAAATTGCTAAATGCCCCAATACTGGTCAGCACTATTGACCATTTAACACCTGCAACTGAAGGGGTGCGTGGCGGTAGGCAAATTGTGCCGGTGTTACGGCTATTAACGTCTGACTTAGTTCTGGATGAGCCGGATGAGTTTGATTTAAACGATTTACCAGCGCTTGCTCGCTTGGTGAATTGGGCCGGAATGTTAGGTGCAAAAGTGCTGCTTTCCACTGCAACCATGCCGCCTGCATTGGCTTACGCTTTATTTGAAGCTTATCAAGAAGGTCGAAAATCATTTAACGCTGGTACACGCCAGCAGGAAACACCTAAACCCATTGTTTGTGCATGGTTTGATGAATTTGGTGCGGAAACATCGGAGCAACAGAATATCCAAACTTTTATCAAATCACACGATGAGTTTGTAAAAAAGCGGATTGCCAATCTTACCAAAACGGCTTTGGTATTACGTAAAGCCAGATTAATAGCAATACCGATAGTGGGTGATAACACGCCGCTACAAGCTATGAGTCAAGTGATACAGCAAAGCATGGTGGTGTTACATGAAGACCATCATCAGGTGCATGACTTAGGTAAAAAAGTATCCATTGGCTTGGTGCGTATGGCTAATATCAATCCATTGGTTGCTATTGCCCGCCTGCTTTATGAATACCCTGTAGCGGAGAATTACAGGATTCATTACTGCGTTTACCACAGTCAGTATGCGGGATCATGATTACGATTGGGCGATTGCTGAACCCAGTTCAATGCGCTCGATTATTCAACTGTCTGGACGCATACAGAGGCATCGTAAGCAATCGCCGAAAACAGAGAACTTATACATTCTGGCTAAAAATATTAAAGCGTTACAAGGTAGAGAAATTACCTTTGAAAAACCAGGATTTGAGACAAAAAACCGTAAGTTAAACAACCACGATTTACACGCCATTTTAGACGCTACCCAATATGCTGAACCTAATTCCATTCCAAGTATTCAATTACCAAGACAGTTAGAAAAAACATCTCCTCATTCTAACTTGGTGATGCTGGAACACATGGCTTACCGTGAGCAATTATTGGGCGATAACAAGCAAGAAAATAACGCTAGGATTTGGTGGAAAAATCAGGTGACGTGGTGTGCTGAAATTCAGCGTAGGCAACCCT
Source organism: Methylococcales bacterium (assembly GCA_026398935.1). Taxonomy (GTDB): domain Bacteria; phylum Pseudomonadota; class Gammaproteobacteria; order Methylococcales; family Methylomonadaceae; genus SXIZ01. The sequence continues at coordinate 787 of JAPLRW010000083.1, read as the reverse complement.
TTAGAGCATCTTCACCCGATCAAGCATATTGCCTTTATATAGATGAAGACACTGAGCAGCCCGTTTGGAAAATAAAGAACGAAAATATTAAACCCATTGAATATGAAAAGGTGTCAACAATTGCGGACATTAGCTTATTGATCACCAAAGGTAATCAACCGTGGTTCGATACAGATATTCAAAATAATTACGAAGAATTGGCAGAGCGATTCGGTTTGCCGTTGAAATATATCAGCTATTGCTATGGTGAAGTGCGCTTGCGAGCGTATCAAGATCAGGTAGCTGAATGGTGCTATTCCCCGTTGTTTGGCGTTTTTAAAGAGATTTGAGGCAGGAAAACTGAATGGAAAATGCAAAAGCAAAGCAAGTCATTGATGATTTTTTTAAAGCAAAAATCGAAAAATCCCTTTCCGATAGCTATAAAGAAATAGTTTCAGCCGCACAAAAAGGCAAATATAAAAATGAAATCGAGGAAATAAGTAAGTTAGAGGATGCCATCGAAAGTAACGATTGGACAAAGGAAAAACTCGATAAGCTTATTGAATTATTACGTGATTCTAATGAAGTTAATACGGAAATTATTGTAAGTATGACACAAGCCTTGGCGTTGTGTGATGAAAATCAAGACCCTATTACGCTTAAAGAAAACTTAGTGCGTGTTTCAAAAGTCCTCAGTTTAGCGTTCAAGTCGCCCAAGCATGAGATTTATCATGGCAATATGAATGAAAGCGGTGCTAGATTCGGTCAACACTTCGTAATCCTTGCTCAGTCGACGATAGCGATAAAG
>JAPLRW010000255.1 GCA_026398935.1 Methylococcales bacterium | reverse complement strand
TTTTGGGGTTTTAATACACCGTCAGTTGTCCGCCTTTACATACGGTACATCAATGCATTTAGATGTATTTCGCTGGGCAATAAAAAACCCGCTAAGCCACATAGCTTGCAGGTTTTTGTGCTTCTAATGGTGTCCCGAGGCGGATTCGAACCACCGGCCTGTCCCTTAGGAGGGGACCGCTCTATCCTACTGAGCTATCGGGACTCATCTGCCCATTTTAACATATCCTTAGGCTTAAACTTATCAGGCGTTACGTTTTTTTATATCGTCATTCTCGATCTTTCTGATGAACTGCTCGTAAATGAGCTCGTCTTTATTCGACATGTTTTCGAAATGGCCGCTGATAAATGTTTTGGCATTACTTGCCAATGGTTGATTTACGATGTCGAGGATTAAATCGAAGGTGATGATTTGCTTGCCACCCGGTAGGATAATGTGGCATTTTTTTAATAAATCACCGCGCTCCAAGAGGATTTTATTGTGCGCCAGATTGGCGCTAATGTTTTCATCAGATATGTCTGCTGCATGCCCAATGACTAATAACTTGCTTGTAGCCGAAAAACCTTCAAACGGTATTTTGAGTGTTTGTACATCAAAACTATTTGAGGTCGCTTTTGCTTTGGGAGAATAAACGCGGCTGGGAATAGGGAAAAGGTGCTTGGTGTCACCGAGATTAAGACTGTTTATAGGCGGGTTAATTGAAAAAGAAATATCGGCGCCATTGAAAAAAAATACAATTTTTATGCTCTTGCATTCAGCAAGAAGCGCGTTACCGTTAGCGGGTCTTAATTCATCCAACGTAAGAGTGTTTTTAGCAACATTAATATCAATAATTTCGGAGAGAAATTTCTCGGTAGCGTTATTGATATAAACACTGCACGGTAGCATAGCGGCTTGTAATTTATTTAACAGGACAACTATTTCGCCAGCATCGGTTAAAAAATTTGAATTACTACTCTGCGATGAGTGTTTTGCCGCTGAGGATGTACTGCTTAAATTAAGTAGCTTTTTAAATGCGTTTAACATAGTCGAAGCCCATTTTAGGGGGGTTGTTTATACAGAAATTAAAGTATGTGAATGTAATTCACTTTTAGTAGAGCCATCTTTACCATAAGTATTGGGCGCTTGCGTATTGCCTTTAAGGATATAGAGCGAGCGTTGTGTGTGGCGGCGAAGTATATCGATACTCGCGCCATTCTGTTCGTTGAGGTCTTGACAGCGTTGAGTGGTTTGAATTATATCAGCCCACAGTTGCCGCATATTGTCGGATGCCAAGCCCGTGGCCTTGGCTTTTTCAAGGTATTGCAACATACCATTTTGATCATTTGGCAATGTTTCAGTGGTAAGCACTTGTGCCATTTGCCGAGAAAACTGATTTAGCTGATGAATGAGCGGTTGTTTTTTGTCAACAAGCGCATTGATTTCAGTAATTTGCGCGCCTGTTTTCAGCAACTCCGCTTCATTATTAAGCAATTGTTGCAGCTGAGCGATGAGCATTAAGCCATTAGTTGCTAATCGTTCAGCTATTGGGAATGTTTGATTAATCATGATTTTTCGACTGTGTTTAAACCCTAGCGTTAGGTGCTCATTGTAGAGAACGCTCAGATTGAAGTATTTTTGTTGCGACACGCTCCGCATCAACCTGATAACTACCATCGTTAATCGCTTGCTTAATACTGGCGACGCGCTCACTATTAACCGGTGATTCTGGCGACGAGGCTATTGCCGTTTTGATCCGGTCGCTACTCAATGTTTCAACTTTATCAATCGCCCCCGGCTGAACGTTTGATTCTTTTACAGAGGGTTGCGTGCTTGGCTTGCTACTAGCTGGACTGCTAGGTATTCTGCTGCTAATGCTTTCAATGGCCATAATACTGTGTCCTATCGTATAATTTTAATCTACTATCGTATAGCGGCATGATACCTAAAACTTTAATTTTTTGTTCAAAAATCAACTGAAACAACACCCTGTCTGCTTACAACTGCTGAAATAATCCGATTGGATGATAAGTTTTTAATTCGAATGCTTTGCCCCTGCGCGCCATCTGTTAAAGCGATCCCTTGCATTTGGATTGAAAGATAGGCTTTGGTAGAGGATATGACGACAGTTTCACCGCGTTTAATCAGTATTGCTTGCGTAATGTCACGTTGGTAAAGTATAGCGCCTTGTGACAAATTGTGTGCGGCTTGTTTATGAATGGCTAAATTAATATCGCTAATAAACGGCGTTCTAATTTGCGAAATATCCATTCTGGAGGTGTTTAATTGATTCTCAGTTAAGATTTCACCTCGGTTTATGGATTGTGTTAATGCTACCACGTCTTGATAGACTTTTATTTGTGCTGAAACATACAAAGACCAGCTTTTAATCGATGTGCATTTTACACCAATAGCGTTCCGCCCAGGCTTGATAGCTTGCGTGGACGTAAAGGCTTCTAAAGGTTGCTCACAAGCGCTCAGTTGCAAGCGTGGATCTAAGTTTGAGAAGGTTATTTCATGGTCATTATTTGTATCGAGTTCTCTAGCAATTAGATCTCGTGCGGCAGCATAAATAGACTCATGAGTCTGAAACTCATTTGACCAGGTATTTTGCGACCATGCCGTCGCGGCCAGTAGCATGATGAAGAAAAAACGCGTATTCATGATGAGTGTCGTATGTGTTAGTGATCGCTGAGCGTAAATCAGGTGTCTCACTTTTCTTAAAGAATATTCTTAATAAGCCGCTATACTTCAAGTATACATTATGATTGCGGAGAATGGGTATGGCTGGGGTTTTAGATGGTGTTGATCAACGTACTCAGTTGGCTGGCCATAATCGATTTGAATTACTATTGTTCAAGCTTGCTGGTCGCCAACGATTTGGTATTAATGTCTTTAAGGTGCAGGAGGTTATTCAGTGCCCGAGTTTAACTCAAATTCCAAACTCACATTCAGTTATTTGTGGGGTAGCACATTTGCGGGGTAGAACCATTCCTGTGCTGGATTTGTCAATGGCGATAGGGCTTAGACCCTTGCCGGCTGAGGGTGTGCGCTATGTAATCGTCACTGAATACAATCGAACCGTGCAGGGCTTTTTGGTTAGTTCGGTTGATCGGATTATTAATATCGGTTGGGCTGAAGTTAAGGGGCCGCCAGCCGGAATGGGCAGGGGGGCTTATTTAACCGCTGTCACGGAAGTCGATAAGGAATTAATTGAAGTAATAGATGTCGAAAAGATCATGAAAGAAGTGATTGGTGGTCAAGAAGATGCCTCCGCTGAGGCTATTGATAGTGGTATTTCAGGTGCGGGTGATCGCGTATTGGTGGTAGACGATTCTTTGGTGGCGCGAAATCAGGTTAAGCGCGTGTGTAACCAGTTGGGTGTTGAATGTCTTTTACTGAAAGATGGTGAGGAAGCGTGGCAGCACTTGTGTCAATTAATTGATCAAGGTGTCGATATTGCTCGTTATTATGCGATGATTATTTCTGATGTTGAAATGCCGCGTATGGATGGTTACACGTTGGCCATTAAAATAAAACAAGAACCTGAAATGAAAAACGTTTACCTCATTTTACATACGTCTTTAAGCGGTGTTTTTAATAGTAGCATGGTACAAAAAGTGGGTGCTAATGAGTTTTTGGCGAAATTTGATCCCGATTCATTGGTTAAAACTATACAGCATCAATTACAGGCCTATCATGAAAAATATGGCTTACAGCAAAATGGGGCGTGATGTGGTTTTAATTGACGGTAGTGTACTGATTCGTACGTAAGGAAACCAAATAATACGTCCATCAAAACCTGCATTTTGATGGCAGTGGGTCGTAATGAAAATTGGTGATAATGGTTAAACGACAAGCTTGTCGTTTAACAATCGTTTAAAATACTTGTTTTATATGTTACCGAGGATGCTTGTTTGCCGCTAAAAAATCCCCTAACCATTATGTTTAGTGCCGGTGAAGCATCTGGTGATCAACATGCCGCGTATATGTTTCTGGAATTAAAAAAACGTCAGCCGTCTATTAAGGCAATAGGCATGGGTGGTGCAAAAATGGCTCAGGCTGGTGTTGACGTGCGCTATGATTCATCGCACATCGGTGTGATTGGCTTGGTTGAAATCATTAGGCATTATCCTGAAATACGTCGTGCTTTAAAGATTATGCAGCAGGTTCTTGTTAATGAGCGACCAGATTTGTTGGTTTGTGTTGATTATAAAGAATTCAACTTAAAGCTGGCGCAATTTGCCAAGCGGCAGGGTATCAAAGTTTTATTTTATGTTAGCCCGCAGGTGTGGGCTTGGCGACCAGGTCGAGTTAAAACCTATGGTAAGGCCATTGATATGATGGCGGTGATTTTTCCCTTCGAAACGGCGTTCTATGAGGCCGAAAATGTGCCAGTACGCTATGTTGGACACCCCTCGGTTGACAAGGTTAAGCCCGTTTATTCGAAAAAAGAAGCTTTACAGCGCTTTGGCTTGAGTGAGCAGCAGAAAGTCATTGGTTTGCTGCCAGGGAGTCGGGTAAACGAGATTGTGCGTTTATTACCAGTAATGCTAGCTGCTGCCGCGCAGTTGCAAATGAAATATGCTGATCTGCAATTTATTTTACCGCAGGCTGACTCCGTAACGGATGCGTTATTGCAGCACTATTGCCAAGCAGCGTCCGTTAAGATAACGGTGATAAAACAGCAGCCTTACGATGTTATACGCTGTTGCGATGTGATTATGACAACGTCTGGTACGGCGTCATTAGAAATTGCGTTACTGGAAGTACCGATGGTTATAACGTATAAGCTGTCACCGTTAAGCTATTATGTAGGTCGCTGGTTAATTAATACGCCTTTTATTGGCTTACCCAATATTATTGCCGGGAAGTCGGTGGTTAAAGAGCTGATTCAGCACGATGCGACTGCTGAAAAATTAGCGGATGAAGTTGATGAAATTTTAAGCAATTCAGTGTATCAGCAAGCAATGTGTGCCAATTTACAACAGGTCAAGCAGCTATTAGGACAGGGTGGTGGATCTAAAAATATGGCGGATTTAGCGCTGGAGATGCTTAACGATCCCGTTGCGCAGTAATGTGTATTCGTGCGGCAACGGGTTATATGAGGCAGTGCGGCTTATTTAACCACCCGTAAAGTGGGTCTTTTTGGGGGTGGTGGTGGAGTAGGGGTTGGATTGTCTTGATCGGCTTCGTTAGGATCAAATACCATGCCTTTACCATTCTCTTTGGCATAAATAGCCAGAATAGCAGGGACAGGTGCGACGATATGAGTTGGTTTGCCAGAGAATCGCGCATTAAATTCAATATTATCGTTACCCAACAATAATCCTTGAATCGCTTCTGGCCGGATATTTAATACGATTTTACCGTCTTCTATAAAGTCAAGCGGCAATAAGGCGTTGCTATTGTTAGCATCAACCAGAAGATGAGGCGTTAATTGATTATCAACGATCCATTCATAGATTGAACGGATTAAATAGGGCTTTAAAGGCGTCATTTTGGTAACTCAGCCATTTCTTTTTCAACGTCACTTAAGCTCGCTTTGAACGCTTTTCGACTAAACAAACGATGAGCATAATGGGTTATTTCGTCACTGACTGAGTTTAGCTCAATACCAATGCTGGGTAATCGCCATAAAAGCGGAGCCATCACGCAATCGATAATCGCAAATTCGTCGCTCATGAAATAAGGTTGGGCGTTAAAAATAGGGGTTGCCGCGATTAAGCTTTCTTTAAGCATTTTTTTCGCGCGTGCTGACTTTTTTTCGCCTGAATGCAATATCTCGTTCAACAATTCATACCAATCTTGATCAATCCGTTTAATAATCATGCGTGTATTGGCGCGTGATACGGGATCCATTTGGTGTAAAGGTGGATGAGGAAATCGTTCATCAAGGTATTCCATGATAATACGCGAATCATAAAGCACAAGCTCACGCTCTATCAGCGTAGGTGATGTGCCGTTAGGATTTAATTCGAGCAGATCTTCAGGGGGATTTGCAGGGTCATAATATTCAATGTCCGCAGCGATACCTTTTTCATGTAAAACAAAACGAGCACAATGGCTCATTACACAGTCTGGTGATGATAAAAGTGTCATTACAGATTTGCGGGTGTTGATATTTGCCACGAATAACAACCTCTTTAAGATGTGTAGGGCGATTAAATGAGGCAATTATACCATGGAAGACTATTGTTTTGGGGGATGGAATCTTTTTCATGACAACTTGCTTCGTGACGGGCTTTTGTGGAGGGTGTGCGCGTGGGATATAGTGGATTTTTTTGAGCCTGCACTGCTGATATAGCCATTGTAATTATTAGCTATTTTATGAAGCGATCAACGAAAACGTCCCTGTTTTCGAATAGAGCGACCTTAGTGAATATCTTTCCAGTATTCTTTTTTAAGTAAATAGGCAACAATCAGGAACATAAAGATAAAAAATAAGACATATTTACCCATTTTTTGCCGTTCCAACTGCGCTGGTTCACTGGCGTAGACTAGAAAATTAACCAAGTCATTCACAAAAAGATCAAATTCTTCTTCTGTTAATGTGCCTTTTCCATCATTTTCTAAATGATCAAGAACCTGTCTTTTGTCCACCATGGTGTAGACAGGTGTTTGCTCACCTTGTAACTGCCAAAGCATATTTGGCATGCCTACTTCTGGAAATACCGTATTGTTAGAACCTGTTGGCGCTTTAGCGTCGGTGTAAAAGCTTTTTAAATAGGTGTTGATCCAGTCCGCACCGCGTGATCGTGCTATTAATGATAAATCCGGTGGCTCCGTACCAAACCATTTTCTAGCATCATGCGCGTTCATAGCGCTTTGCATTTTGTCATAGATACCTGCGCCCACCGGAGCAACTTCTTTTAGAACTTCCTTTTCTGGAATATCTAAATCACGAGAGAGTCGCAGATAACGAATATATTTCACGGCATGACAGCCTAAGCAATAACTGACGTAATGTTCTGCACCGCGCTCCAGTGAGGCGGTATCCGTTAAATCAATATCGGCTGATTGCAAGTCGACATCGCCTGCTGCATAGCTATTTAAAGGCAGCAGCACAAGTAATAAAGAGAATATTAAATTTTTCATATTAATCCAGACTGTCTTTTAGTTTTTTAGCTAAGCGAATAGTGACATTGATAATGCCGGTTAGATCAGGTCGTCTGCTAAGAAGTGTCGTGCCATTTTTAGTTGTAATAGGCTGGCTAACGGTCATTTCCTTAAATGTTGCAATGAAAACCGGAATACGCTCTTCTAACGTGGGTGTGTGTGTTACGCGGGTAGGTAGCGGTTTGCTTTTTTCCCAACGGGTATACAGCGGCATTAATAGGAAAAAACCGAAATAAATAACCGTAAATAGACGTGCAAACGTAGTTGCTAACGGTGTAGCAGGTTGCGTACCTAAATAACCCAGTGCTAAAAAGCTGATGACAAATAATAACAAGGCTTTTTTATAGAGACCGCCGCGATAACGAATGGATCGAATCGGACTGCGATCTAACCATGGTAATAAGAATAAAACCACAATAGCCCCACCCATGCCAATAACACCGGCAAATTTATCGGGAACGGCACGTAAGATGGCATAGAAAGGCGTGAAGTACCATAGCGGAGCAATGTGTTCAGGGGTCTTTAATGGGTCTGCCGGGATAAAGTTGGCATGTTCCAGAAAATAACCGCCCATTTCAGGCATGTAAAAAATAACGGTTGCAAAAAAGAATAAAAATACCGCTACGCCGACAATGTCTTTAACAGTGTAGTAAGGATGAAAAGGGATGCCATCCAGTGGAATGTGATTTTCATCTTTTAGTTTTTTGATGTTAACGCCGTCAGGGTTGTTAGAGCCCACTTCGTGTAACGCCATAATGTGTAGCAGTACTAACATAACCAACGCTAACGGAATAGCGATGACATGAAAAGCGAAGAAACGGTTTAACGTAGCATCAGATACAACATAATCACCACGCACCCACAGTGAAAGGTCTTCACCGATAACAGGGATAGCACTGAATAAAGAGATGATCACCTGCGCGCCCCAGTAGGACATTTGTCCCCAAGGCAGCAAATAGCCCATAAATGCTTCAGCCATAAGCGCTACAAACAGCAGCATACCGAAAATCCAGATCAATTCGCGCGGGTGTTTGAATGATCCGTACATCATGCCGCGAAACATGTGTAAGTAAACCACCACAAAAAATGCCGACGCGCCCGTGGAATGCATGTAGCGAACTAGCCAGCCCCAATGCACTTCTCGCATGATGTATTCAACCGAATCAAAAGCCAGTTTTGCGTCAGGCTTATAATTCATGGTCAATAAAATACCGGTTAGAAATTGATTGACCAAAACCAGTAAGGCCAATGATCCAAAAAAATACCAGAAGTTAAAGTTTTTAGGCGCGTAGTAATGCGCCATATGGTCATTCCAGAGATTGGATAGCGGCATACGCTCCAATATCCAATTGCCGAAGTTAGCTGCTCGATTTGATTTCATGCTTTGACCTCCATAGCTTCAGCTTCGTCATCACCAATGATGATTTGATTGTCCGTAACATAACGGTAAGGGGGGATTTCTAAATTGGTTGGTGCAGGAACGCCTTGATAAACACGACCCGCAAGGTCAAACCAAGAGCCATGACACGGGCAGAAAAACCCACCTTGCCATTTTTCGCCTAAATCATGCGGGGCAATTTCAGGTCGGAAGGTCGGTGAGCAGCCCAAATGGGTACATAAACCAACAGCGACGAAAATGTCTGGTCTTATAGAGCGCGTTGGATTTTTGCTGGACGTAGGTTGTTCTGATTCATTAGAAAAGGGGTCGCTCAACTGACTGTCTAATGTCTTTAAGGTATCTAATACCGCTTGCGTTCTATTCAGTACCCATACGGGTTTGCCGCGCCACTCAACCCGTAACATCTGTCCGGCTTCCATTTTGCTAATATCAACCGTGACAGGGGCGCTTGCTGCCATGGCTTTGGTACTGGGTGCCATTTGCGACAGAAAGGGGACGGCCAAATAACCTGAGCCGACAGCACCCACCACGGTCAGTGCCGAGGTTAGAAATCGGCGTTTATGTCTATCTACACCTTCATTGATCATGATATAGCTCTCCTAGTTGTTTGGACGCGTATCGAATGGCACGTCCCTTTGTTGTTGTACTTATGCGCCCAATATACCACTTCAGATTAGGGAAATAGAAGCCATGCTGTTGAATTTTTGCTTAGTGGAGTTTGTTAGTGCGCGGTGTTTTATCCGCGCAAGAACGGTTATTTACGGTATTAAATAATTAAATCAATTCGTTAGTGATTAGAGTGGTGTAGATTTACAGGTATTTAGAGCAATTTTAAGCGCCTTTATAAAGAAAATATTTTCCTCTGGCGTGCCAATGGTTACGCGCAAGCAGTCGGTAAGCAGGCCTTTGTTTGGTGCAAGGTTTTTAATGAGTACGCCTTGCTGTTTCAATGCATTAAAAATAGCATCGGCAATACCCGTGGGGGTACGTAATAAGATAAAGTTGGCCGCGCTGGGGTAAGCGATAAATCCTTCGAGCTGGTTAATTTGCTCTAAAACCTTGCTGCGTTCAGTACAAATTTGCGCCGTTTGTGCTTCAAATACATGATTATTTGACAAGGCAAAATCGGCACTCATTTGAGTTAATATATTGATATTATAAGGCAAACGAATTTTATTGAGTTGCTCGATAATAGCTGGGTCTCCCGCGATAAATCCAAGCCGTAATCCCGCCAGTCCCAGCTTAGAAACGGTACGCATCACTAATAAATGCGGCATATCCGGCAGCTTATCCATAAAACTGGCCTCTGCAAACGGTGCGTAAGCCTCATCCATAATCACTAAGCCCGGTGCGGCTTGAATAATCGCCTCAATGGCCTGTAGGTCAAAAAGATTTGCCGTAGGATTATGCGGGTAGGCCAAAAAGATCAGTGCGGGTTGATGCTGCGTAATCGCGTCTAGCATAGCGGGTAAATCCAGCTCAAAACTGTCAGGAAGCAACGGTACGCTTTGAAAATTAAGCGCCAAACTCACGCTGATTTGCTTATACATGACAAATCCTGGCTCAGGCGTTAAAACGCTTGAGCCGACCGGTAATGCCATCAGTAATAATTGAATGATTTCATCCGAGCCATTACCCAATAAAACCGCAGCGTGTTGCGGGATTTTATTTACAGCTCTTAACGTCTCGACGAGTTTGCTTGCATTAGGATCAGGATAACGATTCAGCTCCGCGCCACGAATGTACTCTAACCATTCATCAATCAACGTATCAGGCCAATGATAGGGATTCTCCATGGCATCCAGCTTAATTAAATCTTTGGCATCTGCGACGCTATACGCGGAAAGCGCCAAAATTTGTTTGCGAAAAATGCGCTCAAGAAAATCGTTTGAAATCATTAGGGTAGGCTAAGGTAAAGGGTTGATGTGTTGTAAGTCTAAGAATTGGATGACTTCTCCATTGATAAGACGATGAACTGCTCGCAATTTTGAACCAAAAAGAGAGCAGAATCAAGCAATACGCTTAGCTGTATTCGATCACAAGACTTATCCACAGTTATTTGTCTACCTGCCGGAAAAATGATGTTGCTGCTGAAGCTGTATAAATAATGCCAAAAGCGTACCGTCTTTCCGCCTCATAGCGTTAATAGACAGAAACGGCATCTGCTTAAATATTAAGCC
>JAPLRW010000222.1 GCA_026398935.1 Methylococcales bacterium | reverse complement strand
TAGATCCCCCCTTCTGTCATTATGCTGCAGGTTGTTAATCCCATAAAACAGATATCTACTACCATCACCCCGATTCAATTCCGCATGTCCATTGCTAATGAAAAGGGGTAATGCTGATGTGTAATCAAGAAAATAGATAACGCAACACGATGGGAAGATACTGTTTAATATCTCTAATGCTTGGTTTTGGACGACGGCAAAATGTTTCATCATTAATGAAAACCGTTTCCGCGCCTAACCATGATAGGGGCAAGATAGCCTTATAATCTGATTGTAAAACGGCATCGAATTGTTTGCGTAATTTAAAATACCGCCAATAACGCAATAATCTTGATTTAGGCATCGGCAGCGTCACCGCACCAGGCACTTGCACAGGGGGATAATAGTTGCCACCAATCAGAGGTAAGTGCAAATAAAAAACCTTTAGCTCAGGTCTCCGCTTCATGGCTTTAACCAGTTTGGCTTGAACATTACCGGCTTGCAGGTGAATGGTGCATGAAATCAGTAGCCGGTTAATACTCGAATCAAGTAGCACAGCGTCAATCTCGGTGATGGACTGGATCTCGCCCGTTAATTGAATGGCTTTTTTACCGGTGATGTTATGCTTAAAATCTGCAATACCCTCCAAATGCAGTTGTGCTAAATCTGTTTTACCTAGCAGCGTGTAGTACAAGGCTTTTTTAGCAATCCACTTAATCGTGCTTTTTACCGCATTGGCATCGCTGTGTTTATCCAACAGATATAAAACATTGCGGTTATCGTAGTACAAAATCCAGCTAGGCACTTTAGCCGCTGCAGATAAATGCCAGATAAGTGAGCGCGCAGATACTAAAATACGCTGTCCGCTAGCGGCAATGCGTAAACACCATTCAACATCGTCAAAATGAATGAAAAAATCCATCCATAAGCCGGTTTTTTTCGCGATAGGCGCACGAATTAACAACGACGCAGCGGCAACGTAATCTACATCCATCGTCGCTTGGCAGTGGGTTAATAACTGCGTTAAATCGGCGTCTTGCTGCAATAATTCGGGTAGTTTCTTTTCACGCCAACCGGGAACTTGTTCAAAATGGCGATTGAGCACTAACGTGCCGCGACCACGCTCAACAAAGGCGCCCATTTCATTAATTTGCCATGGATAATCTAATTGCAACATGGTTGATCCTGCCACCGCAGCATCAGGATTTTGTTCCAGCGTTTCTACTAACGCGCTTAAGGCGTTTTTATGCACGACAACATCATTATCCAGTAGCCACAAGTATTCATACCGATCATCCGGTTGCGCAAACGCCCAAGCCAGTCCCGTGTTGAATCCCCCCGTACCACCCAAATTTTCAGTATTACGAATGATCGTAATGGCCGGAAACTGCGTTTCGAGAGCGCTAACCGTGCCATCATTACTGGCATTATCAATGACTAAAATATCTAAGGCGTCAGCGGGATAAGCAATACTAGACAGTGAGTTTAATAAATCAATAACGTAATCTTTTTTATTCCAAGTGACAATGATCACTAGAATTTTTGCGCTAGGAGTGCTCATGTTAAGTACGTTTGAAAAGTTGATGAATAAGACTGTTTTGCTTGCAGAAGGGTAAAAATTCATTGCGTAGCGTGGCCGATAAAGGCGTTTTTTCAACTGGGCTAGTCAGCCCCTCGCGTACTGCTTTGATATAATAACCAAATTGTCCGAAAGCACAGGCGCTGTAAAAACCAATCATAATGCGCGATAGCAGCATATAGCTGGCTAGCGGTTGCGGGTAATAGCGTCGAATGAGCCATAAGGTATTACGTGTAGGGAAAAACACACGCCGCCAGCCAGGTCTTTGATTAGGCGTACCCCGATGAATGACCAAACACTCTGGGTCATAAATAATATCATAGCCTTGCAAGCGCACTTTGAAACTGACATCAATTTCATTTTGATATAAAAAGAAATTGTCAGGATACCAGCCAAGGTCTTTAAACAGCGCTCGTCGAATAATAAAGCCGCAGCCAATAAAAAAAGGTGATGACCCTAAGACTTGCTGCTTGGGCAAATGCCAGCTCCATTGCTGCTCACCATCCAGAGTTTCGATATGACAAGCAGTAATACCGATTGAAGGCGTTTGCTCCATGCGGGCAATGGCTTGCTCAATGCTTGTCAACGCTACCGGGCATGAGTCATCATCCAGCACTAAAATGTAATCGCCTGCGGCTTGGTTAAAGCCCGCTGAATAACCCGCTATGCCGAGATTATCGGACAATAATAAGGGCGTGATAGCAGACTGTTCGCTTAAAAAGCCTGCCGTACCATCGCTAGAGCCATTGTCAACAGCGATAATTTCAATGTCCGGATGATTCTCGCACAGCGCAATTAATTGTTGCGTGGTATTTTGGGTTTCGGCTAAGCGATTAAAATTAAGGTAGACAATACTGAGCTTAATATTAGTCACAGGGAGAGGTTTCTTTTTTTTAAAAAATAGCTGTTTAATATTCACCGACGCTTAACGATCCAAAAAATTGCGTAACAAATCATGTCCGTGTTCGGTCAAGATGGATTCAGGGTGAAATTGCACCCCTTCAATGTCTAAATGTTTATGCCGCACACCCATAATCTCATCAATATTGCCTACCTCATCTTGTGTCCAAGCAGTTATTTCAAGGCATTCTGGCAAGGTATCTTGCGCGATAACTAAGGAATGGTAACGGGTTGCCGTAAAGGGATTATTTAAACCCTTAAATACACCGATATTATGATGGTAAACGGGTGAGGTTTTACCGTGCATAATACGTTTGGCGTGGATAACGTCGCCACCGAAGGCGTAACCGATGCTTTGATGGCCTAAACAAACACCCAGTATCGGAATGACCCCTGCGAATTTTAAGATGGTCTCTACCGACACCCCGGCTTCTTTAGGTGTACACGGGCCGGGTGAAATGACAATTTTATCGGGCGCTAATTGTGCAATATCATCCAGTGTGACCTGATCGTTACGCACGACGGTGACATCGGCGCCCAGTTCGCCAAAATACTGCACTAAATTGTAAGTGAATGAATCGTAGTTATCAATCATGACGACTTTTACAGGATTCATGCCCTCTCTCCTAGGCTCTCACCTTCCAGTCCTGCTTCCGCCATACTGACCGCACGGAAAATCGCTCGACCTTTGTTCATGGTTTCATCCCATTCGCTTTGCGGTACGGAGTCGTAAACGATGCCCGCACCGGCTTGTATGGTTAAGAGTTGATCTTTAATGACGGCGGTTCTAATCGCAATGGCCGTATCAAGATTACCTGACCACGCAATATAACCGACTGCGCCCGAATAAACGCCGCGTTTAACGGGTTCCAGTTCATTAATGATTTCCATCGCCCGAATTTTAGGCGCGCCGCTAACCGTACCGGCAGGGAACGTCGCCGCTAATACGTCAAACGCACTATACCCACATTTTAATTGTCCGGTTACGTTAGAAACAATATGCATAACGTGCGAGTAACGTTCAACAATCATTTTATCGGTTAGTTGTACCGTGCCAATCTCAGCAACACGGCCAGTATCGTTACGGCCTAAATCAATCAGCATTAAATGCTCGGCCAATTCTTTTGGATCCGCTAATAACTCTTTTTCTAAGGCAATATCTTGCTCTGGCGTTACGCCGCGTCGACGCGTACCCGCAATCGGGCGCACGGTAACGGTGTTGTCTTCCAAGCGCACTAAAATTTCAGGCGAAGAACCGACAATATGAAAGTCGTTAAGGTTGAGATAAAACATATACGGCGACGGATTTAAACAGCGCAATGCGCGGTATAAATTAATCGGGGCTGCCGTATAAGGAATCGACATGCGCTGTGACAACACCACTTGCATAATATCGCCATCGGTAATGTATTCTTTGGCTTTTAAAACTGCATCCTTATAGCCTTGCTCGGTAAAGCCGGAGACAAAGTCATCTTCATTGACATGCTTGGGACTGGCATGTGGAGTGGGTTTGACTTGCAGTTCCCGTAGGTCAGTGGCTAAGGTATCTAACCTTGTCACTGCTTGCGTATAGGCATCGGGTTGTTCAGGATTGGCATGCGTCAATAACAGCATTTTTCCTGAGAGATTGTCAAAGACCAGCATTTCTTCCGACACCATCAACAGAATATCCGGGCAGCCTAAAGGGTCTGCTTTTGCCGTGGATTTAAGCCGTGGTTCGATATAGTGAATGGTTTCATAGCCAAAATAACCGACCAAGCCACCATTAAAGCGCGGTAAGCCATCAATATCAGGGACTTTATAGCGCTGTTTGAAGCTCTCGATCCAGACCAGCGGATTTTCATGGGTCAGTTTTTCTTGGACACTGCCATTTTCTTCCAGAGTAATGTCATTGCCCGTGATTTTAACCACGGTTTTACAGGGTAAACCAATAATTGAATAACGTCCCCATTGCTCGCCGCCACGCACCGATTCAAATAAATAAGAATACGCGCCATCGGCTAATTTAAGGTAGGCACTAAGGGGCGTATCCAGATCAGCCAGTATTTCCCGGCTAATGGGAATGCGGTTGTAATTTTGTTGGGCGTAGTAATTGAATTGATCGAGGGTCATGGGGTATTTTTCTTCAACGTGATTATGCCGTTGCGCATAATGGCGGATTGCTTTACAGCAAATCCGCCTTACAGGCTCTTTAAACAGCTTTTGCTAATTCTGCACGCATGTCGTCAATGACTTTTTTATAATCAGGCTGACTAAAAATAGCCGAACCCGCTACAAACGTATCAGCGCCCGCTGCTTTAATCGCACGGATGTTGTCGGTTTTAACGCCACCATCAATTTCCAGACGAATGTTTAAACCGCTGTCGTCAATTCTTTTTCTCACCAGTTTCAATTTATCCAATGCAGAAGGGATAAACGATTGTCCACCGAAACCAGGGTTAACCGACATCAATAAAATCATATCCAGTTTATCCATTACATAATCTAAATAATGCAAGGATGTGCCAGGATTAAATACCAAACCTGCTTGACAGCCGCAGTCTTTAATCAATTGTAAGGTACGGTCAATATGTACCGACGCTTCTGGATGAAAAGTAATGATACTTGCACCAGCTTTAGCAAAATCAGGGATCAATCTATCCACAGGCTCTACCATCAAATGCACGTCAATCGGGGCAGTTACGCCATGTTTTCTTAACGCTTCACACACCAACGGCCCGATGGTTAAGTTAGGTACAAAATGATTATCCATAACATCGAAATGTACAACATCCGCACCTGCGGCTAATACGTTATCAACTTCTTCACCTAATTTTGCAAAATTAGCAGAAAGGATGGAAGGAGCAATCCAATTAGTGTTCATAATCTTAACCCTCGTGAATAAATAAAACGGTTAGTATATCTTTTTTTTAGCAATGTTTCTTAGCTTATACAATAGTTAAGCGTGTCTATTACATAACGCGTTCAGCGGAGGTTATTTTTTTGAGTCTATTCTGTACTACATAAATCAAGTACACCGATTACGCGGAGCGTGGATCATAAACATACACCCCATGCTCACAGCTTGGGTTAACGTATACCCAGCACTATTTTTAGCCTTTAGACAGGACAATTTAATTCATGAAACTGGTTACTTTTACTCATTTAAATCAAACGCGTGTTGGCGCGGTTATTGAAGATACCGTCGTTGATAGCTTAGGCAATGCAGCGATTCCTGACACTATGCTGGCATTTTTACAGGCAGGGCAACCCGCGTTAGAGGCGATGCAAGTGCAGATTGAACGCAGTGCATCACGCATTGATTTAGCCGCCGTTAAACTGCTAGCCCCGCTCCCTAGACCCGGTAAGTTTTTAGGCATCGGTTTAAATTATGCGGATCACATTGAAGAAACCGGTAGAGACAAGCCAGACTACCCAACAGTTTTCACCAAACAAAGTACCTGTGTGATTGGTCGGGGCGATGCTATACATTTACCGTTACTGTCCGATAAACTCGATTATGAAGGTGAACTGGCCTTTGTGATCGGCACGCGCTGTCGGCATGTGTCGGTAACGGATGCGCCTGCCATGATCGCAGGCTTCACTATCGTGAATGACATCACCGTTCGCGATTGGCAAAATCGCTCGCCAACGTGGACACTCGGAAAATCGTTTGATACCCACGGCCCAATGGGGCCTTGGATAGTGACAGCGGATGAAATCGCCGATCCGCATAATTTAGCGCTAAAAACCTGGGTGGGTGATGATTTACGCCAAAAAGCCAATACACGGCAGATGATTTTTAATTGCTATGAATTAGTCGCCTATTTATCACAAGTGATGACGTTAGAACCCGGCGATGTTATTTCAACGGGCACACCCAGCGGTGTCGGCGTTAAAATGCAGCCGCGCGGCTATTTGCAAGCAGGGCAGTCCGTGACGATTAGCATCGAAGGGATTGGTACGCTAACCAACCCGGTTATTCGTGAGCCAAGCAATTTTTGTGTTAGCGCCGTTAAATAAGGTACGCACTATGGTTTTTTATCTAAACGACACCCCGACAACGACAAACAAGACTGAAATAAGCGTAACAGGAATAATGTGATACGCCAATGACAGCAAGTTCTGTTCGGTTAGATTAGGAATAACCCTCAGTCGTGTATCCAGTGCAAATACTACGGTGAGTAACAATAAACCGAGCTTTACCATAATTAAACAGGATAGCGGGTTTTCTAACCATACGCCAGTGATAACTTGAATGATTAGCGCTGGCACGCCTATTTTTTCAAAACCGGATTCAAAGCGTAATAATTCGGTGGGTGATTTTTCTTTTAGCACTCTGGGCAGAACGGTCATGGCTAAAACGAGATGCCCCCCGTCCAAATGCTGGCCGCTAATACGTGAAACAATAAAATGTAATGATGCATATCGGTGAACCTTATGCTTGTTGCTAAAAATAGCCGCGATAAATCATCATCGCAGGTGTGTCTATCATGAACGCAAATAATTTCAACATACGGTGAAATAAACCACCCGCGGCGGTGTATTTAAACCAGTTACGCAGCTTTATTTTTACAATACCACCACGCGGTAAATATTCCCCTAATCCCTAGATAAAATGAACGATGTAATTGTCTAAGCTGCATCAAGACAAACTAATGGTAGCCTTCTATGTTACTTACCGGTGAATACATATCAGCCAGTGAAGCTAAACTGAAGCCGCCCTTTGCACAGCGGCAGATCACGCTGAGCTTCCAGGACTATAT
>JAPLRW010000178.1 GCA_026398935.1 Methylococcales bacterium | reverse complement strand
TCGGGCAGTTCTGCTAATTCTTCAGCCGTTAGTGGGGGCAAGGTTTTAGGGGCTTTGGGTTTTATGCCTTGTTTGCCTGTGGTTTCCCAGTCGTTAAGCTGTTGCTGATAGCGTTGCTCACGTTCGGTTTGAATGCGCAGGAGTAAGGCTTCGGCGGTTTCTAATTTATCAGGGTTTTCAGCTCGCCATTGTTCGGTCAGTTTGCCTGAAAAAGCGTGTTTTAACAGGGCTTGCCGATAGATTTTCAATTGCTCACGCGCTGTTTTTAGACTTTCCACGCCTTTGTCCAGCTCAGAAAATAACGTTTCGATTTTGGCAACAATACGGTGTTGTTCGTTGGTCGGTGGAAGTGATATTGGTAATTTTCCAAAAGCTGTACCAGAAATTTCTTTAAAAGTCGTCCCTGTTGCTTTTGATTCTGCTAACTGCTTTGCACCTTTGAGGTAATAATAAATATATTCATTGAACACTCCGTGAGCTGGAATAAGACTTTTAAATCCCTGATTTGTTGTCATATCACAAGAGCTTATAACTGTGTATCCAATTGGTGCTCTTGATGAAAAATGAATACTGCCTGCGGGTATTGTAGTGGCAGAACTATTTTTTAATCCTTTTGGAGTAATGGATTTTGCGCCTTTGTAAATATATTTACTGTTATATCCAGTAAGGTCTGATGGTGAAATCCAACTAATATTCCCTCCCCAATAAGAAGGCTCTTTTGTAGAGGGTGTACCACCAGAAACAACTTTACCAATATCAGCTAATTCGACCAATATCCATGATTTCGGCAATTCACATTTTTTATCATCTATCACGTTTTTCCCTAACGGTGTGTTATTACTCAATTTCAACCTTCACAATGGCTTTTTTTTACGCGCTTTTATGGTTTCGTTAATTTCTTAGTCGTTTGAAAATCCCCCCTAACCCCCCTTTTTCAAAGGGGGGGACTAGGATGACGACTTTATTAAGGGTAGAAAATTTTTCAAAAAAGAGGCTTTAATAATGCATTGGTTTTAATAGCGCCAAAACAGTTAAAAATAAATTTGTTAACGCTAGGTATTAATTAAATGGGTTACATAAAAATTTAAACGTCAGAGTGCTTTATACTCCCCCCTTTGAAAAAGGGGGGTTGGGGGGGATTTTCAAACCCATCTGCAACGCTTCAAAAATAGCTGTCATCACACTTTCTATCTGTTGCAAAACATCTAAGTTACTAAAACGCAAAACTCGCAAGCCTTGTTGCTGTAAAAATGCGGAACGCTGTTGGTCATAGGCTTGCTGTGTTGGTTCTAAATGTTGACTACCATCTAATTCAATCACCAGTTTTGTAGCAGGTGCGTAGAAATCCACAATAAATTCTCCCATCGGTTTTTGCCGATAAAATTGCACATCCAATAGCTGTTTGCGTCGGACGTGTGACCATAGTTTTTGCTCGGCATCCGTCTGATTGCTACGCAATGTGCGGGCAAATGGTTTTAGTTTTGGGTTGTAATTTGTCATGGTGGTTTTGTTACTTTGTTAAAAATCTGCCTAGTATTGAAAATCCCCCCCACCCCCCCTTTTTCAAAGGGGGGGTTTAAACTTTTAAAGGAGGTGAAGTGGCTTCTGTGCATTGTAACAAGCTCACGCCGCCAGCGCGTCGTTGAGTTCGTCCATTAAGTTATCCATGTTTGCACCAAACAATTTATACATTTTGCTTAATCCGCCTTGCCCATCAAACGGCGACATGTCCAAATCATCACGGTCTATGTGGTGGGAACTGGCAATATGGTCACGCATCATGTGTAACCATGCCATTTGTTGTTCGTTGAATTTATCGGGATTGCCTGCGTGGCGCTGCATAATCCAGTTTTGAAAGTTGCGTTTTACGGTGTCATCAAAATTCGTGAGTTGTTTGTCCATGCCACACACTCGGCGGATTAAGGCAATCAGCGCGGTGAGTTCGCTAGTCGGTTGCTTGCCGTGATAGGTATCTAATTGGCTGTAAGCTTGCCAAACGTGTAGCGGACTGAGTGTGGGTTTATCGGCTTTGAGGGTGTCTAGGATGTTGTGAATCATGGCGTTGGTGATGTCACGGCGGCGCTGCGGTTGGTCATAAAAGATACTCAGGGCTTCAATTTGGTCTTTGTGCGTGGCGAGGTAATCGCTAAATTCTTGGCTAAGGTTTTGGGCGGCGGTTTGGGCATCGCTGTCCCACCCTGCAAAAGTCAGTGTATCAATATTAACGCTGTCGATGAGCTGTTCTTTTTCGCGGCGGATATTGTCGATGAGTGCTATAAATTCGCCCGTAAAAATGCCGCTTGCTTCGCTGACTAATTGCGCTTGGGCTAGGTCGCGCTGGCTGTCGTTCAAATTAGCGTTTGGGTGTAATCCAGCTAAATCCCGCGCTTTTTGTTCGATGTTATCTTCATCGATGGCGTTAAATAGGTCGCTGATAATCTGCGTTAATGCCACGCCGCTTGCCTGTTTTTTCAGTTTATCTTTATCGGCTGGGCTGAGTTGTTGGTTTAGGCGGGCTAATCGTCCCGCTAAGGAGCTGACGGTATCGGTATCATTCGCACCCATCATAACGCCTGTTGCCAAATCTTTCAGTGATACGCTGGGTTTGGTAATCAGCGGTTGACTGGCGGTTTTTAACGATTTGGTCACGCCCACGGCATCGACTATTACATAATGGGTTTTGGCAGTTTGTGCGGAGGGTGTGACTTTTCTTAATGCGTCTAAATCCAGAGTGCGCGTACCACGGCCTTTCATTTGTTCAAAATAATTGCGGCTACGGACATCACGCATGAATAGCAGGCATTCTAAGGGTTTTACGTCTGTGCCGGTGGCGATCATGTCAACGGTGACAGCGATGCGCGGATAGTAGGCGTTGCGGAAATTGGCCAGTGTGGACTTGGGGTCTTCATCGGCTTTGTAGGTGATTTTTTTGCAAAAGGCATTACCTTCTGCAAATTCGTCACGCACGGTTTGAATAATGTCATCGGCGTGGCTGTCGGTTTTGGCAAAAATCAGGGTTTTGGGGACTTCTTTACGGTGTGGAAAGATAGCCGGTAGATTATCTTTAAAGGCGCGAATAACGGTGCGGATTTGGTCGGGATTGACCACGCTGTTATCGAGTTGGTTGCCGGTGTAGCTTTCGTCGGCGTCCTGTTGTTCCCAACGTTTGCGGCGGGTGAGTCTTTCGCGTTTTTGGATCAGTTGCTTCGCGGCTATGGTTGCCCCCGCTTGGGTAATAGTGGTATTGATGAGATACACTTCATTGCCGACATTCACGCCATCAGCAACGGCTTTTTCATGGTCGTAATGACTGATGACATTTTTTTTAAAGAAGCCGTAAGTGCGATTATCCGGGGTAGCGGTTAAGCCAATCAGAAAGCTATCAAAATAATCTAAGACTTGTTGCCATACGTTGTAAATCGAGCGGTGACATTCATCAATGATGATAAAGTCAAAAAATTCTATCGGGACTTTGGGGCTGTAAACGACGGGCAGGGGCTTTTTAGGTTTGGTGAGTTGTTCAGCGGGGCTGGTGTCTTCGTCTATGACTGCATTTTCTTGGTCGCCCTTAAGTATCGAATACAGTCGCTGGATGGTACTGATACAGACTTGGCTATCTTTTGCGAGGAAGGACGATTGCAAGCGTTGTACGCTGTAAAGTTCGGTGAATTTACGGTTATCGTCATTGGGCAAATAACGCATCATTTCTTGCTCGGCCTGTTCGCCTAAATTACGCGTATCCACTAAAAACAAAATGCGTTTCGCGTTGCTGTGCTTTAGTAAACGGTATATGGCTGTAATGGCGGTGTAGGTTTTTCCTGAACCGGTTGCCATTTGAATGAGGGCGCGGGGACGGCTGTCTTTGAGCGATAAGTCCAGATTGTTAATAGCGATTTCTTGGCAAATGCGTAAGCCTTTGGGGTCTAAGTGCGGGATGGTTTGCAAACGATGCCGCAAGGATGAGCCTTGTGTTAGCCATTCTTTTAAGGTTTCTGGGCGGTGAAAGGTGAATACTTCGCGCGAACGGGGCTTAGGGTCGCGGTTATCCGTAAAACGGGTAATCACACCGGTACTTTCATATAAAAACGGCAGTGGTTCGTTGCCGTCAATCCATTTGAGTTTGGCAACCGCATAACCTGCGGTTTGTTCTTCGACGGTGGTGATGTTGTGGGCGAGATTTTCTTTTTTGGCTTCAACAACACCGACGGGTTTTCTATCTATAAATAAAATGTAATCAGCGGGGCCGGTATCTGTTTGGTATTCTCTTACCGCCAGGCCGATACCCACCTTGAAATCGATAGTCTGTTGGTGTTGAACAATCCATCCGGCTTGTAATAGCCGATTATCAATGTTATCGCGGGCGTGTTGTTCTGCGTTTTGATTGAGCGTCATACCGGCTTACGCTCAGTATGACGCAACAAAGCATTATTCAATGTTTTGCACCAATTCCCGCATTTGTTCTATGATCACTTTTAATTCAATGGCGATTTGGGACATTTCTTTATCGACGGATTTGGAGCCTAAGGTATTGGCTTCGCGGTTTAATTCTTGCATTAAAAAATCCAGACGTCTGCCGACCGGTTCTGATTGCTGTAACACGCGCAAGACTTCGGTAATATGCGACTGTAATCGCTCCAGCTCTTCGGTAACATCGAGCTTTTGCGCAAATAAGACCAGCTCTTGTTCCAGTCGGTCAAAATTGGGGTTAGCGACGACTTCGTTGATTTTGTCGAGTAAGCGATTCCGCGTGATGGTGAGCACTTCCGGTATTCTTGTTGTTGCAACGGTAACGAAATCCTGCATTTTTTGGCACTTTTCCGTTAAGGATTGTGCGGTTTGTGTGCCTTCGCGTTCGCGGGTGGCGAGCATTTGTTGTAATGCCTCGGTTAATAAATCCACAACACCGCTAAGCAGGTGTTCTTTGTCTATTTCCTGTTCTTGTGAAATGCCGGGGAAGTTAAGCACATCCAGTGCTGAGAAACTGCGGCTACTGTGCATTTGTTGTTCAATAACGGAGGTGGCTTGCAGCAGTTTTTTAAGTGCGTCAAGGTTGATGTTGAAGCCGTTATCGTTTTGCAGGGTCGATTTTTTATAATTAAACGCACATTCTACTTTACCGCGTTTAATTTTTTCGGTAACGAGGTTACGTAGTTCGGTCTCGGCAAAGCGTAATTGTTCGGGTAATTTAAAACTCACGTCGCAGTAACGGTGATTTACGGAGCGTAATTCACAGGTTATAGTTAAATTACCAATTTTTACATCATTACTCGCAAAAGCAGTCATACTTTTAATCATTTTTCACCTATACTTTGTTAATTTAGTGATTACTCTACGGTAATGGCAGAATACTACGATCCAGAAACGTACCCGCAAAAATGGAACTACTTGGAGCCTGGCACTATTCTTGATCAGTATATTATAGAGCGGCAGTTGGCACACGGCGGATTTAGTTCTGTTTATTTAGCGCGTCAGATAGCGGATCAGATTCCTGTCGCTATTAAAGAGTATTTGCCTCGAAAATTAGCACACCGTACTTGGAATAACACGGTTATTGCGCATAATGAATCAACCAACGCATTATTTAAACTAGGCCGTAGCTTGTTTTTTAAAGAAGCCAATGCACTGGTTAACTTAAAGCATGCCAATATTGTGGAAGTGATTAACTTTTTTCAGGGTAATGCCACGGTGTATATGGTGATGACTTACGATTATGGCATTTGCTTGGATACGTTGCTAAAAACCAATGCGGTTGAAGTCAATGAAACGTTTATCCTGACTGTCTTTAAGCAATTATTAATGGGTGTTGCGGAAATTCACGCGCATCACTTAATTCATTTGGACATTAAGCCTGCAAATATGTTGATTCGTCCGGGTAATAATCCCTTGTTGCTGGATTTTGGTGCGGTACAATCTTTTCCAGTATCACCTCAGCCGTCACAATCGAGAGTGTGTACGCATGGATTTTCACCGATTGAGCAGTACGATGATCAGGATAATCTTGGGCCGTGGAGTGATATTTATGCAGTAGGTGCTAGTATGCGTACGTGTTTGGATGCTAACGTGCCGCCATCAGCCCCCAAGCGCGTGCAGCACGATACCTTAAAAAGTGCCGTTAAGGTTTACAAGCAACAGTACCCTGAAGCGTTATTGCAGGTTATTGATTGGGCGATGGCGGTTCGGCCTCAGGATCGGCCACAATCCATTGCGGAATTACAACGGCTGCTGGATTATTAGCCTTTTATTTGTCCGTGTTATGACTCATGAACTTAGCCTTTTAAAAAAATGAATAAACAACTTTATCCGTTATTGATTGCACAGTTTCTGTCAGCGTTTGCTGACAACGCTATTTTGTTTACGGTGATTGCGATGGTTATGCAATCAACGCAGTTGGCAACGTGGTATGTTCCTGCGCTACAAAGTGTGTTTTTGGTGGCTTTTGTGCTGTTGGCTCCGTGGATAGGGGCTTTAGCGGATAATTATGCAAAATCCAGGATTTTAATTTTGGGTAATTTAGTGAAAGCAGCGGGTGCGGGTTTGCTGTTGTTGCACGCCGAGCCGTTAATCGCGTATTGCATTGTTGGCGTAGGGGCTGCCATTTACAGTCCGGCAAAATACGGCATTTTGCCGGAGTTAGCAGGGCACGCGCAATTGGTTAAAGCCAATAGTTGGATTGAAGGCTCGACCATTTTAGCCATTTTAGCCGGTATGGTGATTGGTGCAAAAGTAGCCGATTATTCGATTATGGTGGCGTTGGTTGGTACGATTATCCTCTTTCTGGTGTCTGCGGTTACTACGTTAACCTTACCGGTTATTATTAATCGACCTGCAGCAATGCAGGGTTCACACGTTAGCGAATTTGTGCAGCAAAGTCGGGCTTTTTTTACGACACCGCGCGCGCGTTTTGCTATTTTAGGGGCGGCTTTGTTTTGGGCTGCTGCTGCTACCCTACGGGTAATTATTGTCGCGTGGGCGCCCATAACCTTGCAGCTACACAGTGCCAGCGATATTGCGCAATTGACGTTATTTTTAGCCATTGGCATTATTGTTGGTTCTGCGATTGTGCCAAAACTGATCCCATTGGAGCAATTGCAACGTGCGCGCCTAGCCGGTTATGCGATGGCGATATTTGTTATTATCTTGAGTAGCGTATCCAGCTTATTACCTGCACAAGCCGTGTTATTTACAATCGGTATGGCAGGCGGTATGTTTATCGTGCCTATTAATGCGGCGGTTCAGGAGCTGGGTCAGCAGGCGATAGGCAGTGGCGGTGCGGTGGCGTTACAGGGGTTTTTTCAGAATGCGGCAATGTTACTTGCTGTTGGGCTTTACACGTTTGCGACCTCCTTGGGTTTGAAGCCCGTGGGCGCGCTGTTAAGTTTAGGTATTGGCCTTTTACTGAGCGCGTTTTTAGTTGCGCTGTGTTTAAAGGCTTCGCGGCAGGTTGTGCGCGTAGAATAACGCTTGGGTAGGCGTTAAGAGCGTACGTATAACATCTCTTGAAGGGATGTTATACGTGTATTTCACACCCTAAGCTTACAAGACAGTTAAGACGTTAAAAGTCTGCCGCTCCTTCCAGATCATTACGGTATTTTTCACTGATATGCAATAACACCATTACCGCGCCAGCGCCACCCTCTTTTTGCGCGGCGGAACAAAACGCCTGCACGTCGTGATGTTGCCTGAGCCACTGGTTTAAATGGTTTTTTATGACCGGATGGCTGTCTTGTGAACGATAGCCCTTGCCATGAATAATATGCACGCAGCGGCAACCGTCTTCCACGCAGCCGTATAAAAACTTGAGTAATTGCTGTTTGGCGGTTGCACTGGTTAGGCCATGCAAATCCAGCTCGGCATCTAAACCATAATGCCCTTGGCGGAGTTTTTTGAGGACATTCTTTTGTAAACCATGACCAAGATAGCTGAGGGTATCTTCCTGGCTCACGGTGGTAATGTCTGTGTCATCGGCGGCATTTAGCCTAGCGGCGTAATCGGGCGTATGTTGTTTTGGACGAGGGGAGGGTTTGCTGCTGGGTTTTAATAGCAGTCTATCGGTCGTGATTTTTTTAACCACCCCTATGGTTTGCCGAAATAAGGCCGCATCGGCAGCAGATAGAGTTTTTTTAGGCACGTTAGCTGATTTTATAAGCATTAATTGTTAGTATATGTAATTTTATAATTTTTTATCTTATAGAGCGATAGCTAATGCATATATTGTTAAGTAATGACGACGGTTATCTAGCCACAGGACTGATTACACTCGCCGATTGTTTACGCGACTATGCGCAGATAACCGTCGTAGCGCCAGATAAAAATCGTAGTGCGGCCAGTAATTCTTTAACCTTAGAAATGCCCTTGCGTGCAACGGTGCTTGAAAACGGTTTTGTAAAAGTCGATGGTACGCCCACCGATTGTGTACACCTAGCCATTACGGGTTTGTTGCAACAAGAACCGGACATGGTGTTTGCAGGCATTAATCATGGTGCCAATTTAGGCGATGATGTGTGGTATTCTGGAACGGTTGCCGCCGCGACTGAAGGGCGTTTTTTAGGTTTACCTGCGGTAGCCATTTCATTAGCCGCTAGTGATCCCATTCATTTTGACACAGCGGCCGCCGTAGCGGTTAAATTACTCCAGCAACTTATGCAGCACCCTTTACCAAAAGACACGTTATTAAATGTCAATGTACCCGATATTGCCTTGGCGGATCTTAAAGGTTTTCAAGCGACTCGCCTTGGGCAGCGGCATAAGTCTGAGCCCGTTATTAAAGCGCGAGACCCGCGCGGTCGTAGTATTTATTGGGTAGGCCCGCCTGGGGCAGAGCAAGATGCCGGCCCCGGTACGGATTTTTATGCCGTTAATTCAGGTTTTGTATCGATAACACCGTTACAGCTTGATTTGACTCGTCATGAACGACTGGATGCGTTAAAGGCTTGGATAATGGATGGACAATTAGCATGAGTCAGGATTTACTGGGCAGCGGTATGACCTCGCAACGTACCCGTGACCGTATGAGAGCCAGACTGAGCGATCAAGGTATTCGTAATAATAAAGTATTGGCAGTGATGGCGAGCACGCCACGGCATATTTTCGTAGATGAAGCGCTGCAAAGTCGTGCTTATGAAGATACCGCGCTGCCCATCGGTTTTAATCAAACCATCTCACAGCCGTATATTGTGGCGAGAATGACGGAATTGCTTTTAGCGGCCGGAACGGGTACTGGAGATAGGTACAGGCTGCGGCTATCAAACGGCTATCTTAGCGCAGCTGGTTGAGCATGTGTTTTCGGTGGAACGCATTTTGCCACTGCAAGAAAAAGCCAAAAAGACCCTGCGGGAATTGAAAATTGATAATGTCAGTTTTCGACATGACGACGGTGGCTGGGGCTGGGAATTAAAAGCGCCTTTCGATGGTATTTTAGTCGCTGCCGCCCCCACAGAATTGCCGGAAATGCTTCTGGAGCAAATGGCGATGGGCGCTGTCATGTTAATCCCTATTGGTAAGTACGGCAGTCAAGAGTTGCAACGGGTTACCCGCACCCCCGATGGTTATGAGGTTGAGGAATTAGAAATGGTTAACTTTGTGCCATTCTTATCCGGTAAAGAATAAGTGCGTAACGGTTCTTTTCTTGAGTCCCCTCGCTCGCTAGCCTCTACCGCTGCGTTTGCGGCGTGCATGGGGCGTTAGCAATCTTTTTGTTTGGCTCTACGCAGTCGTACACTAGCAGGTTGCCGTTTTTTACTGCATCGCCAGCAATCGATGACAGCTTAGTATTTTTATCATTGCTGCGATAGTTTGTTTATCATTCATTCATCGTCATTATCCTAAAGTGCTTGTAAGAATCATCTGGCGTGGCGTACTATGCTTTCCTTCCGGCTTTGGTTCAATTGTAACTCGATTTATTTTCTTATTTACTACGGGTTGCCTTACGCTTAAAAGCTTTGTTGTCGCGGTGCATTAAGAAGTCAAAAATAATGATGATATTAAACAGTGCCATTCAAAAAATCTTCGTTTTACTGTCACTAATCGTCCTAATCTCTACAGCAAATGCAGCACCTGTGTTGGTATGGAGCCCCGATATTGCGGGTGCTAGTGTTGCCGCGCGCACTACGGTTAACGCGCAGCCGACAACAACAGGGTGGAGTACGGCCTTACCCGTTGCAACGTTTATAAAATCTGATTTAAATCTGCCCGTTGGTACAGTAAGCCAAGCCTTACCGGCGGCGATTAATAGCATTGGTACGAGCGTAGGTCAAACGCACGTTAGTGCATCGCTACGTAATATGTCGGCGGCAGGTGGCTTAAAAGGCGTTTTGGACAGTGCAGCAGCAATAGCCTATACATACTCGGCATCAGATACGTTACAAGCCTCCGCCCCTAAGCCATCCAGTCTTTATGGCGGCTCACCCCAGTATCTTGTGTGGAATGAAACAACGGGTGGTGATAATGCGACTAAAAATGCTGTTTTATTTGAGTTTGATAATGGTGGCAGTCCTAAAGGAACGGCAGGTTTTGGGGCATGGTTTGGTGACTTGGAAACCATTAGCGGCACACCGGCGGTAGTCAGGTTGTTTGATGTTCTGGGTAACCAAATGGGTGCAGATATAACCATTAGTAACACCACCGAAGCAGGTTGTGGGGGTGTTGCTAATGGGTGCGGTAATAATTCTACCCGTTGGATTGGCTTTACCGATAGCAATGCTGCTGTTGCGGCTATGTTGGTCATTGTGGGTGACAATACTGCTGGGCAGAACGGCAATAATCAGCATATCAGCTTCATTGGTCCTAAGTGCGTGTTTTAAAAGTGTCAAGGATGGCAATGGGATAAAATACTGAACATTTAACCAATGAGCAGTAAGAAGCGCAGATCAAAAATTAAACGGTACCCAACTGACTTGAACAATAAAAAATGGGAAGTCATTA
>JAPLRW010000094.1 GCA_026398935.1 Methylococcales bacterium | reverse complement strand
GAAACCGCTTAGCGCCGATGATAGTGTGACAGTTTGTCATGTGAAAGTAGGGAATTGCCAAGCTTTTAATACTAAACCCAAGCATAACGCTTGGGTTTTTTTTTGCCCTCGCTTTTTGCAGCAAAAATATAGCGTTTTTTACGTTATGATGGTCTGCGTCCTATTGATAACTACTGAAGCTTATGCCACATTCATCGCATTGTTTTTATAATTACCTATCTCCACTAGCAGGGGTATTACTTTCGTTTGCATTTTCGCCATTTGATTTTGGGTATCTTGTCGTCATTGCATTAAGTATCTTGTTTTGGTCATGGGAAGATGTCAGTGCAAAAAAAGCGGCATTACGTGGGTATTTGTTCGGGCTGGGCTTATTTGGCTGTGGTGTTTCTTGGGTATACATCAGCGTTCATGATTATGGTGGTGCAAATGCTGTAGGATCTGGATTGTTGACCGCTTTTTTTGTCGCTTTTTGGGCATTATTTCCTGCGCTAGTGGGCTATTGCGCAGTTAAAATAAAATTTGTAGCAGGGAGTGTCTTAAATATTTTAATAGCCCCTTTACTCTGGGTATTAATTGAGAATTACCGGGGATACTGGTTATTAAATGGCTTCCCTTGGTTACAAGTTGCTTACGCGCAGATAGATACACCCTTAGGCGGTTATATACCTGTCTTGGGTGTATACGGTACGGGTTTTTTAGTAGCGCTGAGTGCCGCGATTATTGTTTTTACGTTCAAATATCGTTATAAGACAGCTATTTTAATGACATTTTTGGCAGGAATATGGGTTGGCGGTGGACTGTTAAAAAACATTACGTGGACGCATGCAATTGGCTCCGCTATTAAAGTATCGTTAATTCAGGGCAATATTCCGCAAGATCAAAAATGGGCACCTGAAAATAAAATAAATACGTTACTCAAATATAAACAATTGACTCAAGAACACTGGGATTCAAAGGTGATTATTTGGCCTGAAAGCGCTATTCCTGCTTTTTTGTCACAGGTTGATGCGTTTTTTGTTACGCCTTTGGAAGTAGAAGCAAGGCAACATAATGTGGATTTAATTGTCAGCTTGCCTTTGCAGGATACGGACTCTGATGACATCTACAATGGTGTACTCAGTTTAGGTCATGAGCGAATGACCTATAAAAAGAACCACTTACTACCGTTTGGTGAATATTTACCTTTGCAGCCGTTATCGGGCTTTGTGTTAAAGCTACTGGGTATTAAATTGGGTAGTTTCACGGCGGGCGGGGATGATCAGGCCTTTTTAAAAGCGGGCGGCTATGCTTTTTCTACGTCTATTTGTTATGAAGATGCATTCGGTGGGGAAGTTATTCGAGGCGTTGAGCATGCTGCTTTTTTGGTCAATGTCACTAATGACGCTTGGTTTGGACATTCCATTGAGCCGCATCAGCATATGCAGATGGCACGTTTGCGCGCATTAGAAACCGGGCGGTATTTATTACGGACAACCAACACGGGGATAACCGCCATTGTTGACGCTAGCGGCAACATTATACAGCAAGCCCCTTTATTTGAGACTGCCGTGGTTACCGATTCTGTTACGCCCATGGGCGGTATGACGCCTTATGCAAGAATCGGTGATACCTTAATTATGAGTATATTGGCTATTTTGACACTTAGTTTGATGGTAATTAACTATAAACGTAAAAAAATCACTCAATAGTGATTAAAACCAATGTGTTGTTATTGATGCAGCTCAGCATAGAGCGCACGGAATTCATCAGTAAGTTTATGTGTGGGTACATAATAAACCAGTGGTTGTGCGATTGAATGTGATTCTCTCACTTTAACTGACGGGGATATTTTACTCTCTAAAACAGGGTGTCCTTCTGCAATAAGCTCTTCTACTAATTGCTTAGGTAAGTTCATGTGTTTTTGGTATTGATTAACAATAATACCTTCAATTTCCAAGCCGTTATTATGATCCGCTTTGACTTCTTTTAATGCGTGAATCAGCGTATACAGTGCTTCTCTTGAAAACGCATCGCAATCAAAAGGAATTAAGCATTTATCCGCCGCAATTAATGCTGATTGGCTATAAAAGTTTAAAATGGGCGGTGTATCAATATAAATGGCATCAAATCCGGTGAGCTTGTCGAGCGCTTCTTTTAATTTTAAAATTTTAAAACGTGATTCAAGACGGCTTTGTAACGGTTCCAGATCGGGATGCGAGGGTAGAATAAACAAATTAGGGAAAGGCGTTTCATGGATCAAACTTTCTAATCCGGAATTATTGCCGCCAAATAAATTTAAACTTAACGCTTCTTTGAAGAAATGCGCAATGGTACGTTCCGCTTGCGGAATTTTGGCGCCTAGCAGGTATTGCGTTGCATTACCTTGAATATCCAAGTCAATAACCAGAGTCCGCTTGCCATTGACAGCACTGATGGCGGCTAAATTGCATGTAATGGTTGATTTACCAACCCCGCCTTTTTGATTAAAAATGACTCTGCGCAT
>JAPLRW010000206.1 GCA_026398935.1 Methylococcales bacterium | reverse complement strand
TGGAGTGTCATTAACAAATCCAAATGTTATTGGGAAATTAAGGATTGGGAATATATCGTAAAAATAAATCACGTATGTTGGGCATTTTGTAGGTTGGCGCTGACGTAAGGAAGCCCAACAATTCGGGGCGACAACTGTTGGGATTCGTTCCTCACCGCCAACCTACACCACTATACTTTTAACGCTGTAAGGCGGTTTCGCCGACAGGCAAACCGCCATTAACCCAATGCGGCACTGTCTATATAAATCTCAATGCCCTCAGCGGGGGCAATATGACTAACGGGTAGTTGAACGCCGCTTTTCCATTGCTGTACCGCTGTTTGCTTTTCCGCACCGGTAATCATAAAGAATACGCGCCGCGTATTGCTGAGCGCTGTCGCGCTTAATGAAATACGTTCAGGGGGAAATTTGGGGGCATTAAAAACCGCATGGACGAGCGCTTCTGACGGAGTGTCGTGATCAGGAAACAGACTGGCGGTATGCCCGTCGTCACCCATACCTAACAAGACCAGATCAAACGGCATCGCATCAGCAACCACCTGCTGATAAAGCCTTGCCGCTTGCAGGTTGCCTAATTCCGTGAGCATGGTAAAAACCTGTGCGCTGGGTATGCTAACGTGATCTAAAAAAGCCCGTTGCGCCATCACGCTGTTGCGTTGCGGATGGTCGGCGGGCAAGCAGCGATCATCGCCATAATAGATACGCCATTTTGACCAATCACTCTGCTGCTTCGCCAGCAGTTGATACACCCGTTCGGGCGTTAAACCACCCGCCAATACCAGTTTGAAACAGCCCCGCGCAACTATCGCTTGCTGAGCGGCGCGCATAATCGCGTCGCAGGCAGCTTGCGCTACCTGCGCGGGGCTTTCAAAACAGTGCCACTGCTGAATTATTTGCATTCAGGCGTGAGTGAGCAGCGCCAATCCTGGCTTTCTTTGTCAAATAAACGCCGACTTTCAACCGGCCCCCAAGAGCCTGCAGGGTAGGTGGCAATGTAATCCCGTTCAATGGCCCATGTTTGTAAAATAGGGTCAACGATTCGCCATGCATATTCCACTTCGTCAAAGCGTAAAAATAACGAACGATCCCCCTGCAATACATCTAATAACAAGTTTTCGTACGCTTCGATGGATTTTTCATGATCTTCTCTAAAGTTGGTATCGAGCGTGCTGGTACGTGTCCGCATTTCCAGACCGGGTTCTTTAGAGGTCATTTCGATACGAATGCATTCTTCCGGCTGAATGCCTAATAACACCCAGTTGGGATTATTGCAGTGTACTTGCGTACCCTGAAACAGTTGTTGTGGCGGATGCCTGAAACAAATTGAAATAACCGATTGTGCTTTTGCCAAACGCTTACCGGTACGTAAATAAAACGGTACACCGCGCCAGCGCCAGTTATCCACATACAGTTTTAATGCGGCATAGGTTTCGGTAACGCTGTTGGGTGGAATATCTTGCTCTTGCAGATAGCTATTTACTTTCTCGCCTTTAATCGCGCCTTGGGCGTATTGTCCACGAAACGCGTGGGCATGCACGGCTTCTTTTGGAATAGGGCGTATGGATTTGAGGACTTTCACTTTTTCATCGCGCAGCGCTTCGGCTTCCATAGACACCGGGGGTTCCATGGCGACTAAGGTCATCAGTTGCAATAGATGACTTTGTAACATGTCGCGTAACGCACCGGCATTGTTGTAGTAACCTCCACGGCTACTAATGCCCAATTCTTCCGAATGGGTGATCTGAATATGATCAATGTAGTTACGGTTCCACAGCGGTTCCAGCATGATATTGGCAAAGCGAAACACCAGAATATTCTGCACGGTGTCTTTGCCGAGATAATGGTCTATGCGGTATATCTGTTCTTCACTGACATAGTGGCTAATGCGTTTTTGTAAGGCTTGCGCGCTTTCAAGGTCATAGCCAAAGGGTTTTTCAATAATAACGCGTCGCCAGCCGTAGTCTTCTTTAAACAGGTGCTGCTCATCCAATAAGCCCATGACCTCGCCGAATTCCGACGGGCTAATCGACAAATAAAAGGCGATGTTTTTGGGGTAAATATCCTGATTAATCGTACTGGCTAAATCGCTGTAACAGTCCTGCTTAAGGATGTCACCCCGGTGATAATGCAGGCGATCACTAAAACGTTTGAATACTTGCTCATCAAAGTTTACGCCGATTTTGGCTTGAATCATGTCGCGCACTTCGCTGAGCCATTTCGCTTGATCCCAGTCGCGGCGACCGATGGCTAAAATACGTGTACCAGTCGGTAAACGGTTATCCGCATCCAGATGGTATAAGGCGGGCATTAGTTTAACGCGGGATAAATTGCCCGTTGCGCCAAAAATAACGTAGGTACAAGAATCTGCTTGCATAAGAGTACTCAAAAATAAAGGCCTAAAAATCCCTGCTTACGGCATAACGCAACTGTTATGACGTAAGCAGCGGTGTGATGATTTACAGTGTGTACTGCGTTGACGCTATATTGCCGCCTTCACCTGTCCAATCGGTATGAAAGAACTGTCCGGCAGGTTGATCGACGCGTTCATAGGTGTGCGCACCAAAATAATCCCGTTGCGCTTGCAGTAAATTGGCGGGCAAGCGCGCACAACGGTAACCATCGTAATAGGCCAGTGCCGCCGAAAAAGCGGGGGTAGGGATGCCTAATTCAATCGCGGTAATGATCGCTTTGCGCCAGCCTTTATCCGCCTCAGCCATCGCAGTAATAAAGAATTGATCCAATAATAAATTATCCAGCTCAGGGTTTTTAACATACGCCTGTTTAATGTCATTTAAAAAACGACTGCGAATAATACAACCGCCGCGCCACATTAAGGCAATATCCCCATACGCCAGTGACCAACCGAATTCTGCCGCTGCTTCGCGCATTAAACGGAAACCTTGTGCGTAGGAAATGATTTTGGAGGCATACAACGCCTCTTCAATGGCATCAATCAACACTTGCGGGTCGCCGGAATAGCTGCCCGTTGGTTGTGGTAATACCTGTGACGCCTGCACGCGCTCTTGCTTTTGTGCGGATAAACAACGGGCAAAAACCGATTCGCCAATTAAGGTCAGAGGAATGCCTAAATCCAGCGCATTGGTCGCTGTCCATTTGCCCGTGCCTTTTTGCCCGGCTTTATCCAGAATTTTATCCAGTAAGGGCTGCCCGTCGGTATCTTTATAGCTAAAAATATCCGCACTGATTTCCATTAAATACGAGCTTAATTTCTGCTCATTCCAGCGGGCGAAGAGCGTGTGTAGCGCATCGGCTGAAAGCCCCAGTCCTTGGGATAAGACTTGATACGCTTCGCAAATTAACTGCATGTCGCCGTATTCAATGCCATTGTGTACCATTTTGACATAGTGTCCTGCACCTGCATCGCCGACCCAGTTACAGCAAGGTTCACCGTCTACTTTTGCGCTAATCGCCTGAAAGATCGGCTTAACTGCCGCCCATGCGTTAGGATTGCCGCCCGGCATAATGGATGGGCCGTTACGCGCACCCGCTTCACCGCCAGAAACGCCTGTGCCGACAAATAAAATGTTTTTAGCTTGTAGCGCTGC
The DNA here is from genome assembly GCA_026398935.1 of Methylococcales bacterium. Lineage (GTDB taxonomy): Bacteria > Pseudomonadota > Gammaproteobacteria > Methylococcales > Methylomonadaceae > SXIZ01. The sequence continues at coordinate 3,107 of JAPLRW010000206.1, read as the reverse complement.
CGTACGACGATTGGTGTCGGTAAATAACGAGTTGCCACCATCAATAATAATATCGCCTGCGCTTAGCAGCGGTGTTAATTGCTCAATATAGGCATCAACCACGTCACCCGCTTTTACCATCAGCATCACTTTTCGCGGTATCTCAAGGCTAGCAACCAACTCAGCCAAGGTGGCGCAACCAATCACTTGCGTGCCTTTAGCGGGCCCTGCTAAAAAGTCATCCGTGGTTTTCTGGGTGCGATTATGTACCGCGACTTTAAAGCCGTGGTCATTCATATTCAGTACCAGGTTTTGTCCCATTACCGCCAGTCCGATTAATCCGATATTTGCGTTCATGTTTAACCTATAACGTGTTTAGTTTATTGAGAAATAAAAGGTCTCTGTAGCATGGCAGACCTTGCGTTTTGTAGAATCGCTCGTTGCAGCTTATAGCAGTAGACACTATACCTAAGGCACTGCTTTAAAACACCGTAATTTTACAGAGGAAGTGTGGGTAATGTGAAATTAAACGACGTTATATGACGGATTAATGCCCAGAAAATAAAAAAAATGGGTGTGTTTTGGCGGGGGACTGTGTTTTTTTATGTAAAGGATGTAGGGTTACGGGTTGAACAATGCGAGATTGATACAGTGGGGCGTATGGGTTATGTCAAACTTTGTGACAATATAGATCACTGCGTTCAACCGATGGATGCTAAAAAACGCCTGTCCAGTGGTGTGAGAAAGGTGATGGGAAAAATCATCTCGAGAGGGTTAGGATTTTTTATGAATAGCTGTTTCTTTTAGCAGGGGAAGCAGCGTAAGCTTTAAGCCGCTATTTCCTGCGTTGCAGATGTACGGCGGGCAACGAAGGATGATTTCCATCCCTATAATACATATCCGACCAATTAAAACCACCATAGCCATTGGGTATAGTCTTGCCGTAGAGTGAGTGCCCTATATCATCAAAAGTCAAAATAGTAGCTTGAACACTACTCATTCCTAGCAAAGCAGAGCAGAATCATTTGTTTCATAAAAACAGCCTTTTACGTGCCAAGCTAAATTACTACTCTTGACGAAACTTATAAAAGACTTATAATTTGCGCATGAACGCTATTAACTGGAAGCCGAAGGCAGTGAAACAACTTGAGAAAATCAGGGAGACTTCGGTGCGTCAAAAGATTTATACCGATGTGCAGGCGTTAGCGGACTTTCCAAATTGCCAAGACATCAAAAAACTAAGCAATCACCCTTATAGCTATCGCTTACGCGTGGGACATTATCGCGTGTTTTTTGAGTTCGATGGTGGTGTGCAGGTTGTCGATATAGAAGAGGTTAAAAAACGCGATGAACACACTTACTAATTACCAAACCATTCTTGGCAGCGACGGAAAGCCCGCGTTCGTGGTACTGCCCTATGCCGAGTTTGTAAAATTGCCCGGTGTTGTTCGCCCCGGCATGATTCCAAATGCCGTTGTTAGCAGGCGAATTATGGATGAGGTTAGTATGTTGCAAGCTTGGCGTGAACACCTGATGCTAACACAAGCCGAGTTGGCAGAGCGTATGGGTATTACACAAGCAGGTTACGCGCAAATTGAAGCGGCTAAGCGCCCACGTAAAACCACGTTAATTAAAGCGGCGGCAGCTCTGGGTATTACATTGGAACAATTGGCGTATTAAGACCGCTTTACGGTGACATTGGTAGCGTGTCAACCAATGTCAGTCGCTTTTTGCTTTTCACTGAAAGAACCCCCCTTTATTTTCAGCGCCTAAGAGTACTTTTACACCAGATCATTGCGTATAATCGTGGTTTTGCATTATTAAAATCGTTCACGTAAAAGGACAACGCTATGCTTATTAAAGACAATGAAATCGCAGACATTAACACGCCGACCGGGGATATGCGCGCGCATATTTTTCGCCCAGCGGCGCCCGGAAAATACCCCGGCATTCTGATGTTTTCAGAAATATTTCAGGTGACAGCGCCTATTCGTCGTACTGCGGCGATGTTGGCGGGACATGGCTTTATTGTCGCTTGTCCTGAAATTTACCATGAACTGGAGCCTGCAGGCACGGTGCTGGCTTATGATGAAGAAGGTACGACGCGCGGCAATTCGCACAAAATCACTAAAGTGTTGTCTGCTTATGATAGCGACGCGCGCGCGGTGCTGGATTATCTGAAATCACGCGACGATTGTACCGGGCGTCTTGGGGTAATGGGTATTTGTATCGGCGGTCATTTGGCGTTCCGCGCCGCCATGAATCCTGATGTATTAGCGACAACTTGTTTTTATGCCACAGACATTCATAAAAAAGGCTTAGGCTTAGGCACGAATGATAATTCTCTGGATCGTGCCGGTGAAATTAAAGGCGAGCTGTTGCATATTTGGGGTCGCCAAGATCCGCATGTGCCATTGGAAGGCCGTAATTTGTTAAAAGCGCGCCTAGAAGAAGTCGGCGCTCGCTTCACTTGGCATGAGGTCAATGGTCAACATGCGTTCATGCGTGATGAAGGCCCGCGTTATGATCCTGCGTTAGCTTTACAAAGTTGGGGTTTGTTGCTGGAGTTATTTCATCGCCGCTTGGGCTGGGGTGATCTTGATGTGGCTTCAGATGGCGCACCCGCTGAAAGTCGGCACTAACAAAAGCGCGGTTACCGCCGGCGTTTTACGTCCTTAAAAAAGACTCTGCACCCCTGAGCGTCTCGAGGGGGGCAGGGTTGTTTTTTAAAAATCAGTATTATCCGATCGTTAGAGCAGTGCTGACAAATGCCGCTATTGCTGAAAGAGCACGCTCATGGCATTTGAGCTTTTTAGGGCGTCTTCAAATATTTTATCGCGGTTACGTTGTGCCAGTTGCGCCGATACCATCGTTGAACGCGGTGGAACGTGCGCCGAAAATACACGAGCTGGCGCGGTTGATAGGGCTTCTACAATGGCAATTCTGTCGTTATCCAAGCGTTCAAAACAAAGACGCCCCTGCTTATCTGCCTGACTCCAATCGAACGACAAATGATGGATTAGCGGTGGGCCTTTGGGTAAACGTTTCGCAAATACTTTAATTTCACGTTGCTGGTGTTGAAAACGCCACACCAATTCTGAATCGGAGAATCTTTGGCCATCAGTGGC
>JAPLRW010000080.1 GCA_026398935.1 Methylococcales bacterium | reverse complement strand
GGGAAAAACCAGCCGTTTTCCTGATTTTAATTCGCTCAATCAAATCACCACGCGCCTTTCACGCATGGACAGCAGTTATAAACACTTATGGGATACGCATCAATGTGAGTAACGCTTTTACAGTGATTCAGTTGTCCAAGTGTGTGTTTTACTTTAGGGTATTGCGGTAAATTATGCAGTCTGTTGCAAATAAATTTTATTGCTGCGGCACTTGTTGTTATGAACAAGAGAATAATAATACCTCCGCAATAACAGGCACGGGAGTGTGTGATACAGACTTGATTGACTAGCGTACCCGCCGTTGAACCGTTTGCGGATCAACAGTAATCGGGCGATAGATTTCTACCCTATCGCCTTCCTGCACCAAGGTATCCAGTTTGGCAATCTTACCGAAAATGCCGACTTTTTGATGATCCAAATTGATTTCAGGATAGAGTTTTAACACACCAGAGAGCCGAATAGTTTCTGCAACGGTACTTTGGTCCGGGACTTCCAGCCGCATCCATAATTGCCGATCCACTTCTGCGTAACACACACCAACGTTCATGATGACTCCTTGCTATTAATCGCGCTATTTTTGGGTGCATTGACTTTTTTCTCAGCGAATTGCTGATCCAATAAGCGCTTGCCAACAATAATAAATCCCAACATAATGAAACCACCTGGCGGCAAAGCCATCAATAAAAACCCAGAATAATGGGGAATAAGGGTAACTTCCAAAAACTTGAACGAGTCGCCGAGCAATACCGAGGCATTCGCAAACAACAGCCCCGTTGCACTGATTTCGCGTGCCGCCCCTAATACCACTAAGACCAGTAAAAACCCCATGCCCATCATAAAACCATCCCACAATGCCAGTTTAACGGGTTGTTTGGAGGCAAAGGCTTCAGCACGACCTAGCAAGGCGCAGTTAGTCACAATCAGGGCAATAAATAATCCCAGTACTTTATACAGTTCGTGCGCCCAAGCATTCATGATAATGTCCACTAAGGTTACTAACGTGGCAATGAGCAAGACAAAAATAGGGATACGGATTTCGTTAGGCGTTAAGTGCCGCGTAAGTGAAATAAGACCATTGGAGGCGGTGATCACCACCAGCGTCGCCAAGCCCATACCTAAGCCGTTAGTCGCCGTACCCGTTACCGCTAATAACGGGCACAGTGCCAGATTTTGTCCAAACACGATGTTATTGTGCCAAAGTCCTTCTGCTGCAATTTTACGGTACGTTTCCGAAAGAAACATGGCGATCTCCTTAAGGTTTAATGAGCTGGGCTTGATGCGCTTTAAATAGCTGCAAGCCTCGATGGACAGCTTGTACGGTTTTACGTGGCGTAATCGTTGCGCCTGAAAACTGATCAAATTCACCGCCATCTTTTTTAACCGCCCATTGTTCTGGCTTTACGTTATCCAAAGACTTTGTGGCAAATTTTAAGATCCAGTCTGATTTAGCCACTTCGATTTTATCGCCCAAGCCAGGGGTTTCTTTATGGCTCAATACGCGTACACCTAAGATATTACCCTCTCGATCTACCCCCATGATCATATTAATGGCTCCCGAATAACCATCAGGCGCGATTAATTTAAAGCAGACGGCAGTCACTTGACCGGCTTTTTTAGCCAAATACATCAAGGTTTCCTGATTACCCAGCTTATAATCCGCAGAAGGTACGGTTACAGTGTCTTGCAGTAAATCATTATCGTGTAGCGAGTCAGGCACAACTTCGCTCAATGAATGAATTAAATCCTCTTTTAAGCGTTGTTGAATAGTGCTTTCAGTGCTGCAATTGGTAAGGCCTAATAAGATGCTAGCGATTAACGAGAAGCCTGCTAAAACACCAGTTTGAAATTCCAGTTTTGGTCTGAGCTTCTCCAGATGTGTCGGCTCTAACCAGCGTTTTAAAAAATCTAATAGCTTACGGGGGTGTTGTTTTAAGCGCTCAACTAAAACGGGATCAATGTTCATAATAGTCACGCGATGACGTATTTATACAGTAGGTTGGGCATGTTTTTTTGCTCACCATTGATAATACCGATAGCCATTTGGTGGGCAAAAAAGCGTTGCTTAACGCGCCTACTTTTGATGCATACCCTACATAGCGGATTTGTTTACAGGAAAATGGTGCGTTTATCATGCCTTTCCCCTTATGATTTTAGTATTTCAATCGGTTTACCCTTATGATCACGCCCATAAATTCTGGGCTTGATGTAAGTATCAATTAGTGGCGTGGCAGCATTCATCAACAATATGGCAAAACCAGCGCCCTCAGGGTAAGCGCCCCAGGTTCTAATCACGAAAATCAACAAGCCGCACCCTGCGCCAAACACCAAACAGCCCGTCGGGGTGTTGGGTGATGTAACATAATCCGTGGCAATAAAAAATGCCACACATACGATTGCACCGGAATTTAAATGCAATAGCGGACTGACATAATGTTGGTTGTCCAGCAGATGAAAAATGCTACTTAAAAGCGTGACGCTCAACAATAAGGCGGCGGGGATATGCCATTGAATAATACCTTGACGAATGAGCCACACGCCACCTAACGCCAAAAGTAGACTGGAGGTTTCACCCAGACTGCCGCGCGTCCAGCCGATAAAATTTAAGAAGCCAGAATACTCAGTAAGAATATCGGACAGAAGATGATTTTGGGAAAATTCCGTTTTAATAAAACCCAGCGTAGTGGCACCCGTGACAGCATCCAAATGCTCTAGCCCCCCAAAAGTGATCTGCCAGCTGGTCACAATACCTGGTGATTCAGTAAAGAATAAGGGCGAGACATTGACCCAAGTGGTCATTTCAATCGGGAATGAAATCAGTAAGGCAACGCGGGCAAGCATGGCGGGGTTGAACAGGTTTTGCCCCAAACCACCATAGACGTGTTTGCCTAATATGATCGCCAGTCCTGAACCCACCACGCCAATCCACCACGGCGACCAAGGCGGCAACGTCATTGCCAACAACCAACCGGTTAATAGGGCAGATCCATCCAGTAGCACCGATCTGGCGAAACGTCCCGCAAGTTTGAGGCATAGTGCTTCAAAAAACAGTGCCGACAGTACCGTAATTACAAATAAGTTAATCGCTGGCCAGCCAAACAGATACAGTCCAAGCACTGTTGCAGGGGTTAACGCTAACATTACCTGCCACATGATATGGCTGACGGTTATCCGTGTACCGATATGCGCGCCGCTACTGAGCTTAAAAGAGGTTTTCATTAGTGTGCATCCACTTCAGATTGTTGGGCTAAACGACTGCCAAGGATGGTAGAAGTGTCGCTATCAGTAGTGAGCTGATGCGACCGAGCCGCTTTAGCGGCAAGCCGCACTTGCTCTTCAGCTGCTTGTTGGTCTGCAATGCGCTTAAATCGTGCGGCACGGGCATCTATGAGCCGCTTGGTCTGCTCGGATTTATGTTGCGCCTGTTGCCGGGCAGCGACTTCTCCTGCCGCGTATTTAAAATATTGCACGAGGGGAATATTTGACGGACAAATATAGCTGCAGCAACCACAACTGATACAATCTTTCAAGCCAATGTCTACCGCTGCATCCAGTTGATTCATGCGGATATTATTCGCCATATCCAGCGGCCGAAGCCCTGCGGGACAAACGCTAATACAACTAGCACAGCGAATGCATGGGTGTTCTTCGGTATTTTTGAGTTCGCTTTGCGTTAAAGCCAACACCCCGCTGGTCGCTTTAACGGTAGGCAGATTAACATGCGGTAAAGCATCACCCATCATCGGCCCCCCCATAATAATGCGTGCCACAGCATCTGTTTTAACCTCGCAGAAGGTAAACAGTTCAGCAATGAGGGTTCCTAAAGGCACTTCGATATTTAGCGGACGTAAGATTGCCCCCCCAGAGACTGTCACCACTCGGCTCACTAAAGGTTGTCCATAGCGAATCGCTTTATGCACCGCTAAAGCAGTGCTGACGTTATGAATGGTCACACCAATTTCAGATGACCGACTGCCGACGGGCACTTCTTTACCGGTAAGGTACTTAATGAGTTGACGATCCCAACCCATCGGGTAACGCGTTGGAATTTGCATAACGGTAATCGCTGCAAAAGACTGTGCTGCCTTTTGCATGGCTAAAAACGCCAGCGGTTTATTATCCTCAATGGCCACTACGGCGTTGGTGGTGGTCATGCTATGTAGCATAATCCTAACACCGTCAATAATATGCTCAGCGCGTTCCTGCATTTGCCGGTCATCACAACTTAAATACGGTTCGCACTCTGAACCGTTGATGATGAGCAGATCAATATGGGCTTCGCGTCCCATATTCAGCTTCACGGCGGTGGGAAAGGTTGCTCCGCCTAGCCCTACGATACCCGCAGCACCCACGCGTAAACTAATATCTTCCGGTGTAAGCTGAAACGGATCATTCACGGTTGGTGCGAGCATCCAAGTGTCTTGACCATCCGTTTCCAAAACGATCATGCGAATGGGAAGAGCCGAGGGATGTGGCGCAGGATAATCGTTCACGTCTAAAATAGTCCCTGAACTGGGTGCATGCACAGGGGCGGAAATCATGCCTTGGCTATAGGCCAGCAATTGCCCTTTCAGGACTTTATCCCCCACTCTAATCAGTGGTTCAGCCGGTTTTCCCACATGTTGTTGTAGTGGAATATACAACTTTTTAGGCAAGGGGAAATCGGTGACAATGGGCAAGTTGGCCGTAGCCGTTTTGTGTGCTTCCGGATGAACGCCGCCGCGTATGCGTAAGGGGTTAAAAAAACTTAACATAACGCCTCGCCCATTGTATTGACTTCAGCTTTAGCCGTAACGGGTTTCGTCCAGCGCCAATTACGTAGCGTCACTTCAATCGCGTGCATTTGCAAGCATTCGGTTGGACAGACATCAATGCATTTTTTACAACCAATACAGGCGTCCGCAACAACGGCATGAATTTGTTTTGGCGCGCCGACAATAGCATCCGTTGGACAAACTTTAAAGCAACGTGTACAGCCAGTACAAGTGGCTTCACTGACGCGGGCAACCAATAATTCAGGTTCTTTTACGTCACTTAAATCCAAATCCAGACCCAATAACAACGCGAGTTGTTCGGCCAACGCACTGCCGCCGGGCGGACAAATCGTCGCAGGGGCATTACCGTTAGCCAAGGCTTCAGCGGCGGGTTTACAGCCTATAAAGCCGCATTGACCACATTGTGAACCGGGCAATAAAGCTTCTATTGCATCAAGTAGCGGGCTACTCTCTACTTTTAAATATTTTCCGGCTAGACCTAATAAAAAGCCTAACAACAGTCCTAACAGCGTTAAACTGACAATGGCGGCTAACACATACATAGCGTAAGTCCTCTCATTTGGTATACAGTCCGGCAAAGCCCATAAAGGCTAGCGACAAAATCCCTGCGGTAATAAAAGCAATTGGTGCGCCTGCAAATAAAATCGGTACTGCCATTAACGCCAAGCGTTCACGTAACCCTGCAAATAACACCATCACCAAGGTAAAGCCCATTGCTGAGCCGAAACCGAAAATGATACTTTGCATCAAGCTATAGTGTTCTTGCACATTTAATAACGCCACACCCAATACCGCGCAATTGGTCGTGATTAACGGTAGAAAAATACCTAAGACTTGATATAACAACGGGCTGGTTTTATGCACAATCATTTCAGTAAACTGCACCACTGCCGCGATTACCACAATAAACGCCACGATACGCAAAAATTGAATATTAAATGGTGCGAGAATAAAGTGTTCCAATAGCCAACTAGTGAGTGCAGCCAGCGTCAACACAAAAGTGGTTGCCAGCCCCATACTTAACGCTGAATCTAGCTTTTTAGAAACGCCCATAAACGGGCAAAGGCCTAAAAATTGCACTAGAACTACGTTATTAACCAGCGCTGTTCCTAATAACAGCATCAGATAATCGCCCACGGTTTTCTCCATTGTTGCGATGCTTTACATGTTAAAAGCAGCAATTATGCCAATCTTGTTATTAAGGCGTTTTTAGGAGGGAATGCTATTTATTTAAACCGTTTATAAGGGACATTCGTGCAGCAATACACCCCAAACATGTGCGTAAAATCTGTGGGAAATCTGACAGATAACGCTTAATATTGGCATTTTGTCGTAAACCTTACACGTTGCAGGGAGCGCCAAGCCCCACCTAACCATGTTGGCATCATTGATGCTTGATATTACGGCAGTGGCCTCATTAATCCAAGCGATGGACTCATGGACAAAATACCTTTACCACCTTCACCCGTTTATCCTGATCTTGAAAAAGTTCTCGATAACCTTGCACACCATCTGAAAGGTGAAAGCCCATTATTTCAACTTCCCTATCAAATATTTGCCGAAACAGTGGCACAAGCGCCAATCGCTATTTCCATCACCGACAAAAAAGCCAATATCCAATATGTTAATCAAGAATTTGTGAGAGTAACTGGCTATGAATCAGTAGACATCATTGGTCAAAACGAATCAATTTTGTCCGACAAACGCACACCTCGGCACGTTTATTACGATTTATGGCACACCATTAGCCGCAAAAAAATTTGGCAAGGGCGACTGATTAACCGCCATAAAAATGGACGGCGCTATCTTTCCGATCTTATCATTGCGCCGATGTTGGATGAGCACGAGGTTGTCACCCATTACATTGGTATGCACCGTGATATTACGGCCAGTTATGAAGCTGAAAAAATCGCAATTAACCAAAAGCAACTCATTGAATCAGTGGTGAATGCCTCGCCCTTTGCAATGGTGGTACTGGATGATCAGGATCAGGTCATTTTGGACAATCAGTTGTATAAAGCGTTAGTCTCTGATTTAGGCAAAGGAGAGCCCGCGCGGTATTTTTTAAGACTACTACGGGATGAAATGGGGGAGAGTTGGACACAGCTGCAAAGCAGAGAAGAAGGCTTTAATAACCGTGAGTTTCGCGTTGAAACACGCAAGTTTCAGGGAGCGCGCTGGTTTTCCTGTGCGGGCAATTGGTTTGTTGAAAAAAAGGTGAATGCCGATGCTTTTTTTGAAGACCATTCAAAGTCCTATTTAGTATTGACCCTAACGGATATAACCCGTCAGCGTAGGCAAATGGAAGCGTTACATATCCAGACTTTAAAAACCTTAATGGCAGAAGATGAACGCATCAGAGGCATCCGTGAAACGCTATTGGGTGCAATTCACCAAATTCATCTACCGATGAATCAAATTAAAGCGGCTGAATCCATTTTACGGCATAAGCAGGATGAGCAAAACAGCGGCTTACTGGCTATTTTGCAACAAATACAACAATCTGGTGGAGCCGCTATTGCAACGATGCAGAAATGTATTCCTGAAATTTTTCAAACTGCAGTCATGGCGATTAATCTGAACCAGATTCTGCATGAAGTATTACTGCTTTGTGAGCAACGCTTATTAAGCAATGCTATCGAAGTGCATTGGCAACCACAAAGCGATTTACCGTCGCTATTGGGTTCTGAAAATCGTTTACGTATCTTATTTAAGCAACTCATCGACAATGCCATTGAGGCGATGTGCCAATCTACGCGTGATGGTCGGAAAGCAGACGAGCTACAACAGCTGACGATCAGCACCAAGACCGACGGCGAGTTGATTTATGTAACAGTGGCCGATACTGGGCCTGGCATCCCTGTCAGTCTTCGTTCAAAAGTATTTGAACCCTTTTATACCACGCAACATAAAGGTATGGGGCAAACGGGTATGGGACTGGTCATTGCGCGCGAAATTGTCAATCAACACCAAGGACTGATCGATATTGACGTGGACTATGCGGAAGGTTGCCGTATCAAAGTCAGTTTTCCGGTGCGTAGCGCCGCTGGTTTAAAAGGTTAAGACCATGACTGAACGCACCGAACTTATTGAAGCGGAACTCGACACCCTTTACCTAATCAGTCAGGTGCTGAACAGCACGCATGATTTACAGACCAAATTACAAGCGGTTTTGGAAGTATTGCACAAAAAATCGGGTATGCGTTCCGGCATGATCACCCTGCGAGAAATGGAAAACGACGGCATGATTGTCTGCGCCGTACATACCGACCACGCAGGAAAACCCAGTAATCCCGTCCGCTACCATCCTGGTGAAGGGTTAATGGGCGCTATTCTCGATGAAGGACATACCATCGTTGTTGAGAAAGTATCTGAAGAACCGCGTTTTTTGGGACGCCTAGGCTTGTATGATCCAGACTTGCCTTTTATTGGCTCGCCCATTAGCGTCGAAAAAGGCGAATTAGTGGGGGTACTGGCGGCGCAACCAGACAACGACTTGTTTCTGGGTGAGCGCGCACGGTTTATGGAGATGATTGCCAATCTTATTGCGCAAAGCGTCAAAATGCTCAGGGTTATCGAACGTAAACAGCGACATTTGGTCACCGAACGCGACCAACTTAAACAGGCACTGATTAAAAATTACAGCTTTGAAAATATCATCGGGCATTCTACGCCGATGATCAAGGTGTTTGATCTTATCCGGCAAGTGGCAAAATGGAATACCACCGTGCTAATTCGTGGTGAATCAGGTACCGGTAAAGAAGTGGTCGCCAATGCCATTCATTTTAATTCCGGCTGTGCCAGCGGACCGTTTTTAAAATTGAACTGTGCAGCATTGCCTGACACCTTGTTGGAATCGGAACTGTTTGGCCACGAAAAAGGTGCGTTCAGCGGTGCGATCAACCAACGCAAAGGCCGTTTTGAATTGGCGGACAATGGCACTTTGTTTCTGGATGAAATCGGCGAAATTTCGGCGTCGTTCCAAGCCAAATTATTGCGTGTGTTACAGGAAGGCGAATTTGAACGCGTTGGTGGCACACACACCCTTAAAGTCAATGTGCGCATTATAGCGGCGACCAACCGTAACCTTGAGGAGGAAGTCACCGATGGACACTTTAGGGAAGATTTGTATTATCGCCTAAATGTCATGCCCATCTACATGCCCGCGTTACGCGATAGAATTGAAGATATTCCTGCGTTAGCAGAATTTTTGCTTGGGCGTATTTCGCAACAACAAGGGGGGCGTTCGTTAGATATTAAAGAAAGTGCTATTCGCATTTTAATGAAGCATAGCTGGCCGGGCAATGTTCGAGAACTGGCCAATCGACTGGAGCGCGCCGCCATCATGAGTCCCAACGGCGATATAGACCGCGATGTGATGGTTAGCACCGGCTTGGAAGATGTTGTAATGCTAAATTTTGGTCATAAACCCACTAAGCTGGCG
>JAPLRW010000221.1 GCA_026398935.1 Methylococcales bacterium | reverse complement strand
TGTCCAGCAGCTCCTTTTTCCATTGGTTCACTTGTGTTGGATGGACACCATGCTCTTGGGCTATCTCGTTGATGGTTTTTAATCCTTTGACCGCTGCCAAGGCAACTTTCGCCTTTTCTGCACTTGTAACAATCTTCCGTTTGTTCTCGCTCATTGTTAACCCTTTTCCATGACAGGGTATAGCTTAAACTATTGTCCTGATTTCGGGGTCCACTATAGTATTAAACCGCTTATTTTACCGATTGATCATCTCGCTACCCGCGTTTACAGTCAGAACCGTGAAGCAGCATTGCTGGAATATTTAGCCTTATCCAGTTATTACTACTGGGGCAGTTACGATATTAAAGATCAAAATTCTTCAACCAACGTTACTAAAAATATTCGTCAAGCACCTGAGTCTGCTAGTCCGGCTAAGGTATTTACCGCCAATAATCATCCGTATTGTGTCAACCATCTCAATCAGTTACCCAGTCCTACCGAAAATTTTGTACGTAATTACGGGCCACGGTTGCATCATATGGCGGTAGAAGTTAAAGATGGGCAAAGCAATGGCCGGGAAAATATCGATGTCGTTGTTGAGGCCATCACGAGCCAAGGTAAAGGTTTTTTATTGGATACGGTTGGTTCGCGTGAAGAAGGTCTCAAGCAAATATTTTCTTCAGCCTCGGATTTTTCGTCGTTAATTGTTGAGTATGTACAGCGCTTTGGCGATTTTCAAGGTTTTTTTACGCGTGAAAACGTTGCGCAGCTGACCTATGCCGCTGGGCAGGAAGACAGTGTGAAAAATGAGTGCTGAGTTAATCTGATTAAGTAGCTGGTGTGGCAAAACCTTTCGTTTTTGTTATGCAGCATAAAACCCTTCGGTTCTGTAATAGTCAACTGAAACGGGACGCCAGCTATTCTAATTAGGGTTGTTAAGCAATCATGTTACTGGCTATTCCGGCATACGCTATAAATAAATGCCGGAATAACTAAGGATTACGCTTTACACGTGTATCTACCATAATAAAAAGCCAAATAGGCAATGTGCCGGATCGACATATCAGTACCTCGTCATATGGCTAAATATTTCTGCATGGATAGCTCACTGATATAGCTGTCATCGAAAAATGTGGCCATTTTTTTGCTGGCTCAAGTGACCTAAGAACACCTCTTACCGACTGTCTGATTGACAGACCTCTGCGTTGATTTAAACCCGATAATCCAAATTATACGGCAGCACACTTTAACCTCTAGCCGTGTAAAGTCTGTGACGATAAAAAATAACCAGTCGATTTAAGCAGATTAATCAGTAAATTTTTTTTTTTAGACTACACTTTTATTTGTGAAGCAAATGGGCAGTTATGCTTAGTGCTTGGTGATATTGATTATAAGTATACATTTTATAGGTGAAAACGATGGCAAGTATTCTGGCAGTTGATGACTCAGCGTCAATGAGACAAATGGTTTCTTTTACATTAAAAGGTGCGGGTTATGACGTTGTTGAAGCAGTAGATGGCGTCGATGCATTAAGTAAAGCGAAAACGAGGAAATTTGATTGTGTAGTGACTGATGTAAATATGCCAAATAAAGATGGTATCAGTTTAATTAAAGATTTACGTGCGTTGCCTGATTATAAATTTGTACCTTTATTAATGTTAACAACCGAGTCAGGTATGGATAAAAAACAACAAGGTAAGGAGGCAGGCGCTACTGGTTGGATTGTAAAGCCGTTTAATCCTGATCAGTTATTGAAAACAATTCAGAAAGTTCTCGGCTAGTCTTGTGTGTGTTAACTGAACTTTAAGACCGGCAGGTAAGCTTATATGTCTATCGATATGGCACAATTCCACCAAGTATTTTTTGAAGAAAGTTTCGAAGGCTTGGATATTATGGAATCAGGATTGTTAAATTTGGATATGGGTGATGTTGACGCTGAAGATATTAATACTATTTTTAGAGCAGCCCATTCGATCAAAGGTGGTAGCGGTACATTTGGTTTTACTGCCGTGTCGGACTTTACGCACATTTTAGAGACATTGTTGGATGAAATGCGTGATGGACGGCGGAAAGTCACGCAACCTGCCGTTAATGTGTTATTGGGGTCGGTTGATTGCTTAAGAGAAATGTTAACGGCTATTCAAAATGAATCTGCCGTTGATAATGCCAGTGTTGCTGAGCATAAATTGGCATTAGAAATTGAATTAAAAGGGGGTGCATTATTGACGTCTCCGCACGCAGAACCAGCCGCCATAGCTAAGATTAATACCGCGATTAGCCTTAATGAGCAAGGCTGGGCGATCACTTTTTGTCCGCATGTAGATTTATTAAAAACGGGTAATGATCCGGTCAGAATGTTTCGGGAACTATCGACGTTAGGTGAGCTGGAAATAATCGTTGATTTAAGAGGTCTTCCAGATTTCTATGATTATAACCCTGAGGAATGCCATCTTTCCTGGCAATTAAATCTCCTCGGGCAGGTAAACATAGAGGCTATCGAAGATATTTTTGATTGGGTGGAAGGCAATTGTGATATGTCCATTCAATCATTGGCTGATAAAGCGGCGAAGGTAGCGCAATTATCTGCTGTTGATTTGGTAGACGATAGCGTTAATCCCGATGAGGGTGTAAGCCCTGCTATTCAACTAGCGGCCGTTGAAACAGCTAAAAGTACCAAAGAAGAATCAAAAGCTGCCGCGAAAGGCTCAAGTTCGATTCGTGTGGATACCAGTAAGATTGATACGTTAATCAATATGGTCGGCGAATTGGTTATTACGCAGTCCATGTTAAGTTTAGTCGGCGAACACTTTGAGCTCGGTAAATTGGATCAACTCAAAAGTGGCTTGGCACAATTAGAAAGACATACGCGAGAATTGCAAGAAAGCGTTATGAATATTCGTATGTTACCGATCAGTTTTGTGTTTAGTCGTTTTCCTCGACTTACCCATGATTTAAGCACTAAATTAGGTAAAAAAATTGAGTTGAAGCTAGTCGGTGAGAATACTGAAGTTGATAAAACCGTGGTGGAGCTTATCAGTGATCCCTTGGTACATTTAGTTAGAAATAGTTTGGATCATGGTATTGAAATGCCTGCAGACCGGATTGCTGCCGGTAAGCCTGAAATGGGTACGGTCACTCTGGAAGCGTATCATCGTGGTGGGAATATCGTTATTGAAGTTCGCGATGATGGCAAGGGTCTGGACAAACATAAGCTCAAAACAAAAGCCATCGAAAAAGGACTTATTGAAAAAGATGCTATTTTGACCGATAAGCAGATTTTTGAATTAATTTTTATGCCAGGATTTTCAACAGCTGAGCAAGTCACAGACGTTTCTGGACGCGGCGTGGGTATGGATGTCGTTAGACGAAATATTCAGGCGCTCGGTGGCAATATTGAGTTAATCTCGGAGTTAGGTAAAGGTTCAACCATTGCTATTCATTTACCCTTAACGTTGGCTATTCTCGATGGACAATCGGTCGCGGTCGGTGATGAAACGTTTATTGTTCCTTTAGGATCAATCATAGAATCAATCAATGTAACTGATAAAATGGTGAATCGCGTCGCCGGAAAAGGTGAGACCTTTCGCTTACGCGGCGATTATTTACCGATTGTTAGAATGCACGAAATTTTTGATGTTAAGTCAGCTAAAGCTGAAAAACTAACCGATGGCCTGATGGTGGTCGTTGAGGGGCAGGGTACTCGTTATGGCTTATTTGTAGATGATTTATTAGGGCAGCAGCAAGTGGTTATTAAATCACTGGAAGCCAATTATCGGCGAGTGGAAGGCGTGTCTGGTGCTACTATTTTAGGTGATGGTTCTGTAGCGCTTATTTTAGACATCCCAGGACTTGTACGGTTATCAAATCAGTAATTTTAAGTAAAAATAATCCCTATGATAAATGCAGACGCTGATAATAAAGATCAATCCACGCATGTCGAACCACGTTCAATTAACGCCTTACAGTTCTTGAGTTTTTCGTTAGGTAATGAAGAATATGGCGTGAATATTCTACGGGTACAGGAGATCAGAAGTTGGGAGCCTGTGTCCAGAATTCCGAATGTGCCCAGTTATGAAAAAGGCGTTGTGAATTTACGCGGCGCTATCGTACCGATCATCGATTTACGTGAGCGATTTGATTTAGGTCGCGCTGAATATACGCCTTTAACCGTCGTCGTGGTGTTACAGGCGGAGATTAATAATAAGTCTCGCACGATGGGGGTTGTCGTCGACTCCGTTTCAGATGTAGTTGATGTCGATAAAGAAAACATTCAACGCGCACCTGATTTTGGTACAAAAGTAAGTACCGAATTTATTAATGGCTTAGCCTCAGTGAATGAGCGCATGGTGATGTTGTTGGATGTTGAACGGTTATTAAAGTTAGACGGTATTGATGATTGTTCAACGGATGTACATGAAGACGAACACTAATGTGTAGTTGGATGTTTGCCAGAATATAGATTAACTGTTCTCTTTTTTATCTGCACGGGTCATCGTAATGGTTAGCGACTGTTTTTTAGTAATTCTACGACAACAACAATAGCAGCAGATTTAACGGCAGTAGCATACTATGAATCATAAAAACCGCTTAGAGGAAGTATAGTCATGACCAATGATAATCAGGTTAGCGTATTGGACGATAAAAAAGCAGAGCAATACCTTACTTTTCAATTAGCAGATGAGTCGTATGGTGTTGAAATACTTAAAGTGCAAGAAATAAGAGGCTGGGAGCCTGTACGCGATATTCCGAACACGCCACGATTTATTAAAGGTGCTTTAAATTTGCGCGGAGCGATTGTGCCCGTTGTTGATTTGCGTGAACGTTTTGGTATGCCCGTCGTTGAATACACCCCCATCACGGTCGTCATTGTTTTATGCGTTAATAATGAAGATGGTGCGCATATTATCGGTGTTGTCGCAGACACGGTTTCCGATGTACTGGATATAAAACTGAGTGATATTAAAAAGTCACCTGATCTGGGCGCTAAAATAGATACGCGCTATATGCGTGGCATGTATGTGTATAAGCAGCGCATGGTGATGTTATTGGATGCCGATAAATTGCTTAACCCTGCAGAATTTGAAGGTCTCGGTAAGGTAGCATGAGTGTGCGTATTATTGCCATCATCAATCAAAAAGGTGGGGTCGGTAAAACAACTACAACGGCTAATTTAACCTATGCTTTAGCAAAGGTCGGAAAGAAAGTAACGGTTATTGATTTTGATCCACAAGGTCATTTAGCCATTTCGCTAGGACTATTTTCTAAACAGCATGTTGGTATTGATGCGGTCATGCTGGGAGAGGCCTCGCTAGAAGAGGTTATTATTCCAGTGCGGGAAAATTTACAATTAGTTCCCGCCGGTACTAAGCTGCAAGACATAGAGTTATTAAATGATGGCGGTGTACAGCGCGGTGATTTGTTACGTAAAGCCTTGAGTAATAGTTTGCAGGATCAGGATTTTGTATTTATTGATTGTCCGCCCTCTTCTGGATTATTGGTGGCTAATGTGTTATTTGCTACTGAAGAAATACTTATTCCCATGGCGAGTGATTTTATGGCGTTACAAGGCTTATCGCACCTTATGGAAACAATTCGAAAGTTTGAAAAAGTGTTAAAGAAAACCTATAAAACGCAGTTGGTTATTTCAAGGTATACCGCTTCTCGACGGTTGTCCAAAGAGGTTGTTGCTAAATTACAGCACTATTTTCCCAAGCAGATATTAGCGACAGTTATTAGAGAAACGGCCTTGTTAGCAGAATGCCCCAGTTTTGGTAAAACAATTTTAGAATATCGTCCCAGTAGTCCTTCCGCCCGAGATTTTCATGATCTTGCCTCGGACTTTTTAATAGGTAAGGTGATGTAATGGCAAAAAAAAATGAGAGTAGTTTAATTGAGTATGATCCATTGGCTTGGATGAACACCGAGGAAAAGCCGACGGATGTTGTTGCAATACTACCGAAGCAGGCACCAGATTTAGAGTCACTAGCATCCGATGCTCTTAGCGCGAAAGTAATTTTGCAAGCAACGCAATCTATTCAAAATGTAATGCAATTGCACGAGCAATTAGTCGATATACTCAGAAATACTAGCGATACGATTGAAGTTGATGCGTCTGCCATTACTGCTTGTGATACAGCAACGATGCAGTTGTTTGTGGTATTAAAACAAGAAATGCTCCAGCTGGAAAGAAATTTGGTTTTTGATTTCCCCTCGGATAAATTTGTTGAAGCGGCTGATTTGTTGGGTGTTTCTTCGATGTTGGGTGTGGATAAGTCCGCAGCAGGCTTCTTTTGATGCGTTGTAAATAACGTGGTTATGATGCTTCTTCCTGCGAAGAAGAAGCGTTAAGTGATTATGATTAATTGGATTTGGGATGAGCCATGCAGGCGTCTATCGAGCAAAAAAAAGCGCGTGAATTTGACTATACGCGAGATGATTTTCATTTTTTAAGAAAAATATCAAATGAATATTCTGGCATATTGGTTCCTGATGATAAATTTGACATGTTTTATTCACGGCTTTCAAAAAGAGTCAGAATGTTAAAATTGGGGAGCTTTAAAGAATACTGCCGTTATCTTGAGCAACATCCCGACACTGAGTTTACAGAATTTATTAATGCGGTTACTACGAATTTAACGTCTTTTTTTAGAGAAAATCATCACTTTGAATTTCTTAAGACAACACTTATTCCGACGTTAATTAAGAAAAACAGCCTTACAAAATGTATTACAGTCTGGTCTGCAGGTTGTTCTACAGGTGAAGAGCCTTACTCGTTAGCCATGACGTTGCTAGAAAATCTTCCTAAAGGGTGGGAGGTTAAAATTTTGGCGACGGATCTTGATACCAATGTTTTAAAAGCATCGGAAGAGGGTGTGTATACGGTGGATAGTGTTAATGGACTCACTGAGGCGAGGTTGCAGCGCTGGTTTAAAAACGGTGCGGGTGCTAATGCCAATAAAGTAAAAGTCAAGCCTGAATTACAGCAGCTTATTCGTTTTAAACAACTTAATCTCATGCGTGAGTGGCCCATGAAAGGCCCTTTTGATTTTATTTTTTGTCGTAATGTGTTGATTTATTTTGATCGTGAAACTAAAGAAATGCTGGCAAGACGTTATGCGCAGTTATTAGGCAGTGGAGCCTACTTATTTATAGGGCATTCAGAGTCGTTACATCAATTGTCAACGGATTTTGAGTTGGTTGGAAATACTATTTACAAGAAAAAAAATTAAGGACGTCAATGAGCAGTCATACACCTTTAAGCGCACCATCAATAGAAGGGTTTGATACGATTAAACGCTATTGGGATGATGCTAATAATATTGTTGCCGCAAAATTATTGCCGGGTGAGTATTACGTTACACTGCAAGATGAATTAATTACCACCGTATTGGGTTCCTGTATTTCTGCTTGTATTCGCGATAGAGTGCTTGGTATTGGTGGTATGAATCATTTTATGCTACCCGAAACGACGAAGGCGCGCTTGAATGAAGGCAGGGAATCCGTCGTGGGTAACTCGACCCGTTATGGTAATTATGCCATGGAGCATTTGATTAATACGATTTTGGCGAATGGCGGGAAACGTAAGAATTTAGAAGTCAAAGTATTCGGGGGAGGGAAAATTCTGCCGACGATGGGGGATGTTGGGCTTAAAAATATCAAGTTTGTGCTGGAGTACATTGATACGGAAGGCTTGGCGTTATTGTCACAAGACTTGGGCGATATTTATCCGCGCAAGGTCAATTTTTACCCAAAAACCGGTAAAGTACGGATGAAAAAAATTCAAGATATTCATACCGATTCGATTGCTCAAAGAGAATCACAGTATCGTCGCACCATTAAAGATGCGCCAGTTGAAAGCGATATTGAATTATTTTAGGGAAAAATGGTATGCAAAAAATTCGTTTATTGGTGATTGATGACTCCGCGTTAATACGCAAAATATTAACCGAAATTTTTAATTCAGCGCCGGATATGGAAGTCGTCGGTGTGGCCGAGGATCCTATTGTGGCAAGGGATTTGATTAAAAAATTAAACCCGGATGTCCTGACGCTGGATGTTGAGATGCCGCGCATGGATGGCTTGACTTTTTTGCGTAATCTTATGCGTTTAAGGCCTATGCCGGTGGTGATGATTTCAACGTTAACTGAAAAAGGTGCCGAAGTCACCTTGGAAGCGTTGAAAATAGGTGCAGTTGATTTTATTGCCAAACCGAAAGTTGATGTGGCGAACTCATTAAATGACTATGCTCAAATTCTTATTGAGAAAGTGAGAATGGCCGCTAGAGCGAGGGTTAAGGGTGAGGGACTCAGCGTATCGGGTATATCTGCACCCAAGGCTTATGCGCCATCCATCACTGTCGATACCGAAAATAATTCCGTTGATGTGATTTTAGCGCCTGTAACGGTAAAGAAAGCGTTTAAGAAAACCGAAAAAATTATAGCGTTAGGCGCATCAACGGGAGGCACTGAAGCAATTAAGGCTGTCATGCGTGATTTGCCAAAATCTACACCCGCTATTGTCATCTCACAACATTTACCGGCAGCCTTTAGCGTTTCTTTTGCAAGACATGTCAACGATGTTTCAGCGATGACGGTCGTTATTGCCAAAGAGGGGCAACCTGTTTTACCTGGGCATATTTATATTGCGCCCGGAGATAAACATTTATTAGTGATGCGCGAGGGAATGCAGTATATTTGTAGGCTGAATGATGGGGCTGCGGTTAATCGGCATAAGCCTTCAGTAGATGTTATGTTCAGATCCATTGCGCAGCAGGTCGGTAGTAATGCTATCGGGGTGATGTTGACGGGGATGGGGGCTGATGGCGCGCGGAGCATGAAAGAGATGCATGATGTCGGTGCAAAAAACATTGTTCAGGACGAAGCGAGCAGCGTAGTGTGGGGTATGCCAGGCGAAGTTTATAAATTAGGCGCGGCGGATTATGTGGTTCCGTTGGATGGCATTGCGAAACTGATTATAAAGTTAGCAACACAATAGGAGGTTCTATGGCGCAGTTTGTGCGAACAATGTGGCTTCCAATTCTGTTGACTGGAATGGCAATGCTATTACCGTTACTGGTTCCGACAGGAATAGTGTATTGGCTGACCGTGCCTTTATTGTCATTGGTTTGGGGCGTTGTCACATTTAACCATCAAGCAATTGTTGAGAAGGCGTTTGATGCGCGTGTTATCCAAAATAACGCTAAACAAAATGCCGCCATTGATGCCTATTTAACGGTTATGAACGTGACCATTAAACAAGAGGTTAGTCACTTTTATAGCGAATTGGAGCAGTTAAGGCAGGTCATTGCTGATGCGGTTGTGACAATGACCGCCAGTTTTAATAACTTACACGGTTTTTCTTCGAATCAGGCGGCCGTGGTGTATTCGTTAATGAGTAATTTAGCAGATTCCCCCGATGCAACCGATAAAGCGTTGGATTTTGGTGTTTTCGCAAAAGAAACGGATGATGTTCTACG
>JAPLRW010000234.1 GCA_026398935.1 Methylococcales bacterium | reverse complement strand
TGGGCTAATGACTTCCCATTTTTTATTGTTCAAGTCAGTTGGGTACCGTTTAATTTTTGATCTGCGCTTCTTACTGCTCATTGGTTAAATGTTCAGTATTTTATCCCATTGCCATCCTTGACACTTTTAAAACACGCACTCAGCGTGTTATAAATATAATTTTTTGCATAAGCCACCCGTCCGACAACACCAATCATGTAATGGATACTGTTAAATACCTTTTTGACCCAAACTATGGTTATTCACTGAAACAATTGTTAGCGATAAGCCCTCCGACAGAACCAAAAGATTTTGATGTCTTTTGGCAAAAACGCTATCAAACCGCCTTATCCATTGCCCCACAGCCGCAAATGCAGATCATCAGTGAAGATACGCAAGGATGGCGGGTGTTTGACATACGTTATACCTCCAGCGACAACTTTCTTATTCGCGGCTGGTTATTAGTGCCCACGTCTGGCGTGATTAAACGGGGGTTTGTTATTGGACATGGCTATGGCGGACGTGACGAACCGGATTATCATTTACCGTTTAAAGATGCGGCGTTGCTGTTTCCCTGCTTTCGAGGCTTATCCCGTAGCGCACAGCCCAACATTTCCTCTGAACCGTCTTGGCACGTACTGCATGACATTAACCAGCGGGATAGTTACATTCTGGGGGGCTGCGTTGAAGATGTGTGGTTAGCAGTCAGTACATTATTGTCCTTGTTTCCGCATACAGCGGGACACTTAGGGTATCTAGGGATTAGTTTTGGCGGCGGCATTGGTGCGTTAGCGCTGGCATGGGAGTCACGCATTGCCAGAGGCCATCTTAACGTTCCTACCTTCGGACACCACCCGCTACGCTTAAGACTGCCTACCAATGGCAGCGCCCAAAGTGTTCAGCAGTATTATCGAACGCATAAAAAACAGACGTTGAAGGTGTTACGTTATTACGATGCCGCATTGGCGGCTAAACGAATCAGCATGCCTATGCATTGTGCCTGTGCCACATTCGATCCTTGTGTTGCTCCGCCGGGGCAATTTGCACTATACAACGCTTTACCGGGGCAAAAACAACTGTTCGTCTTAGACGCGGGGCATCACAACTACTCCCGTCAAGCATACCAAGAAGCCGAGCTACTCAATGAACTGGGGGCATTTTTTGCACCCCTCTCATTTCTGAATGACGGCGAATAATTACACAGTAACGCATGTTATTTCCATGCGTTACGCATTTAACCAACACCCGCACAGGAAACTTGAATGAATCGCGAATATCATAAGTGGTGGAGTGACCGATTAGGCCGCGATATGGAGTTACTGGTTTTTGGTCATGCTGGGGCGAAAGTCTTGGTTTTCCCCTCACGCTTTGGACGATTTTATGAGTATGAAAAATTAGGCTTAGTAGACACCTTAAAGCACAAAATTGAACAAGGTCAGCTACAGCTTTATTGCCTTGATAGCATTGATGCGGAAAGTTTTTATTGTAGATGGGCGCATCCTTCCGGACGAATCCAGCGCCATATAGCCTATGAAGCATACATTTTGGATGAAGTACTGCCCTTTATAAACCGCAAAAATCCCCATGAGTGTTTAATATCACACGGCTTAAGTCTAGGTGCATTTCATGCCACCAATATCGCCTTTCGTCACCCGCATTTGTTTAAGAAGCTGGTGGCCTTTTCAGGACGTTATGACCTTACCCTCAGTGTAGAGTATTTTAACGATCTTTTTGATGGTTTTTATAATGACGATATTTATTTTCACACCCCTAGCCATTTTTTGCCTAATCTGGATTGTAACTGGCGCTTGAGCAAGCTAAGAGCAATGGATATTAACTTGGTTATTGGTCAAGAAGACCCTTTTTTACAAAACAATGAACACTTAAGCGCGGTGTTATGGCAAAAAAATATTCCTCACCAATTCGTGGTTTGGAGCGATAGAGCGCACAGTGGTTATTATTGGCGGCGCTGTATATCTGACGGTATTTAGCCGCCTATTTACAAAAACATTCGCGGCAGCTTGGTCTTGCATACATCTGTCACACAACTGTTATGCAATCGTCACATTACCGACACAGTATTGTCATTATTAAGCGTCACAATGCAAAATGGGTAGACGTAGACTTCTCAGGTTTTTATGCAAAAAATGCGTAAAAACCAACAAATTAATTATTTGACCCTGGGGAATCAACGTGAACGCATTAAAGAGTTACCCTTCTTGTCAACGTGATTAACCAGCTGAATAATAATAACAAACACCAGGTAATTAAATGCAAAAAATAACGCTAAAACAAACCGGATTAGCTCTTTTATTCGCGGCACTATCCGTACCAACACTGGCTATGGCCGATGATGCTTGTGTGGCGTTAGGCGCTTTAGTCTATACCAATTTTACCTCTCTCGAAGCGGGCGGCACAGGTTTAAAACCAGTGGGCGAAACGAGCGATGACATGTATCGCTGTAAAAGCTGTCACGGCTGGGATCGTCTGGGTAAAAACGGCGGTCATGGCGATTTCAAGCGCGTCGCTAAAACACCTAATACCGAAACACTGGGAGAAATTCGTCAAGAGATCAGCAGCAACAATATCAGCACAGGTACCTTGGGTAAACATGCGCCCATCACGGCACAAATGATTTTACACGCAGGTACAGGTCGGAGTATTGCCGATGGTTCAAATAGCTGGGTTGACTTAACAACACCCCGCACGGCTGCAAATACTGCCGCTTACCTAAGAGGTTATTCGCTAGGCAATCAACATCCTGATTATACGGGCTTAATGACCGCACAACAATTGACGTGTTTAGGAGAATTTTTAAACTCACCAGACACGCAACCGGATAAAGTATTTAAACGTATATTGACGGGAGCCACTCCCATTGCTTACCAACTGGTGGACTCAGCCGATGCAAAAGCAGGCAAAAGCTTTTACGCGGAAAACTGTGAATCATGCCATGGTGCACCTGATGACGATCAATCCAAAACTTCTGCACTTAAACCGGTCGGTGGGATGCTTGTCTATTTGAAAAGTTTAGATCAAAAGTTCAGCGAATTTGCACATAAATCCCGCTGGGGTCTTGCTGATACCAAGATGACCCGTAAAAGCATGTCTAATCCTACGGCGCAAGACATGGCCAATGTACTGAAATACATACAGGACTACGGTCATATTAATCCGCTGGATAATTGTGGCAAATCGATTGCGTCAGTTGCTCAGGATGCTAAATTGCATATTCCACGCGTCAGCGTGCCTTCTGCAAATGGTGATATTGATTATTGGGCAACCTTGCGTTACGCACCTGAATTGTCGCCGAGTGGCAAAATGGTTTTTGAATTAGCCGACATTTCTGCCAATACAGGAACTTGTAAATAAATAGATAATTTCTAGCAACAAGTGCAGACAATCTTTATTGATTGTCTGCATTAGCCTGATATTTTCTAAGTGCGCCAATAGATTAACAACACTTAGCTAATTAGAATCAAGTACATACAGCCCCCCCCCATTGTCACACAACCGTAACCGGGCTGTCATCTAAGTGACATGTTATTGTCATTAATCATTGTCAGACTACCCAAAGGGCAAGCAAACTTTCGGGTTTTGATGAGAAAAAATCTCAACAACGCTAAGTAATCCAGCATTGGATACTGGATACTTAATTTGAATGTATTAAAGAGCCGTCCTCTCTTGTGAATTTTAGTCCACTCAGTTGAATGACTTTTCTCATCAAAATAATAATGACAAACAGCAGGTAATTAAATTCAATGCAAAAAATAAACTTAACACAAATTGGTTTAGCGCTTACGTTAGCCGCTTTATCCATCCCAACACTTGCTGTTGCTGATCAAGCCTGTCTACAAATGGGTGCTTTAGCCTACACAAAATGGTACATGGTTGATTCTGGTGGTCCTGGCAAACTGCCAGCCGGTGAAACAAAAGACGATATGGTGCGCTGTAAAGCCTGCCATGGTTATGACCATTTAGGTGAAGATGGTGCCAATGCTGCCACAGTTCGGAAATCATCCAGCGCTAATTCAGTCATTGAAGGGGATGGCACGCTCAGCTCTACCAATATTAGCATGGGTCTTTGGGGCAAACGTAAAACACCTATTACGCCTGAGATGATTATGCACAAAGGCACAGGACGCGCTTATACCGAAGGTTCTAGTGTTTGGGTTGATTTAACGACACCGCGCACGGCTGCAAACACTGCCGCTTACCAAAAAGGTTACACGCTAGGTAACCAACATCCTGACTTTTCAACGGTGTTAACACAACAACAAGCGATATGTTTAGCGGAATTCTTAAACTCCCCAGAATCGCAGCCAGAAAAAATCTTTAAACGTATCCTGCCAAAAGCAAGACCCGTTGTAATGCAACTGATTGATGCCGCTGATGCAAAAGCAGGTAAAGCATTTTACCAAGATAATTGTACTTCTTGTCATGGTGAAACAAATGAACCTGCTGCGACCAGTACGGCGCTTGATTCGCCAAAAGGTGATGCAATGGTTACGTATATAACCAAATCGGCTACGGGTTATACCGAACTTGCGCATAAATCGCTTTGGGGTATTGCCGATGGCCGGATGACGCGTAAAGCGATGAGTAACCCTACCGCGCTGGATATTGCAAACGTACTGAAATATCTGGAAAGTCTCAGCAAAGCAATTCCAACCATGGATCTATGTGGCAACTCAACCTCATTTGTAAGCTCAACAACAAAAGGTGCCACGCTGCATATTCCAAGAGTAACCGTTGCAACGCCAACGGGTGATCATGATTTCTGGGCTACATTGAACTATGCTCCAGAATTATCGCCCAGTGGAAAAATGGTTTTTGAATTAGCCGATGCTAATATAAATACAGGAAACTGTAAATAAATAGACCGTTTTTATTGGTAATCGCTACAGACTGTGCAGCTGATCTCATCAGCTACACAGTCTTGATCGACCAACCTTAAAGGCGGCCGTGCGTTCTGAATACCTTCTTTTTACGCCGAAATAGCCAATTGGTTAATACGCGCACTTCTTATACATAAACAGGTTATAAAATTATGAAATTTAAAATGAAGCCATTATTGCTTGCAATAAGCTTGAGTTGTATCAGTGCTACCACCTTAGCTCAGGTGTATAGCCCGCGATTAAATGTTAACAGTATCAATGGCGACACGGTAAAAGCGTTAGTCAGCTTCCCAGCACCGGTTGTCGGTGATTTATATTTAGCGGTCGATTTAGGCGGTAAATATTATTTTATGGCCGCCAATGGCGCACTTTCTCTGGACAAAGTACCGTTTCAGAAAAACGGCAATTTTTCAGCCGATATAACCGTACTGGATGTCGCCAGCGCAGGGATTAACCCCGGCATTTACCCGTTATACCAAGTGGTAACACTGCCTGGTGCTGATCCTCTGAACTTTAATAACTGGATTGGTGGCTTAAACGGCTTAAGCCATATTGACTTTGCTATTAATTTGGCCAATACAGCGCCGATTCCAACGCAAACGCCAACACTGGCTCCAACGCCCGCGCCCGCGCCAACGCAATCACCAATTTCAACGCCTGTACCAGAAGTGACTCCTGCACCAGAAGTGACTCCTCCTGCACCGACTCCCGTTCCAACCACTGCGCCAACGCCCGTTCCCACGCCAACATCATCGGCTGGTGCCGTTGTAGGCAAAGCGAAATACAAGAGTTTAGGCTGTTCAGCGGGCGGTTGTCATAAAGCCGATCCTTCCTCAAATACAAACAAAGTATTGAGCGGTATTAGTGTAGCAGCCTTAAAAGACTCTATTGTTAGAAATAAAGGCGACATGGGCTACTTAGCTAAAACCACTGATTCACAGTTCGCCAGTGATGCCGATTTACAAGCTATCGCTGATTATTTAAAAACGTTTTAAGTGAGCGTAAGCATTAACGGCTATTCACACAGGAAAAATAAGATGAAACATAAATTATACGCTGCCGTATTGGCGGCATTAACCAGCGTCGCGTCAATGAGCGCACAAGCTATAGACGTTGGACAACCTGCCCCGGTATTTACGCTACCCTCGTTGCAGCAAAATA
>JAPLRW010000141.1 GCA_026398935.1 Methylococcales bacterium | reverse complement strand
CAATGCGTAACCACCCCTTACCGGCCGGAACATGCGCACAGCAGGTACCACTACAGCGCCATGACCTACGTAAGATGATTGCACTGGTACATTTACTGTATGATTTAAGTAAAAACACTGCCTATATTGAACAACTTAACAGCGTCATTCCCCGTATTGCACAGCATGATCCGTTACATGATTCGGTGCTAATGGGCTATGATTTTCATCTAAGCGCGAAAGGGCCAAAGTTAATTGAAGTAAACAATAATGCAGGGGGTCTTTGGTTAGCATGCCAAGCGCTGCATCCCGATACGCGCAATTTTAGTAAAAAATTGCAAAAAAAATTGTTCGCGATGTTTTTACGCGAATTCTCTCTCTGGCGCAAAGAAGAAACTACGCGCCCCAGAGCCATTGCGATTATTGATGATCTGCCACACACACAATTTTTGTATGGCGAAATGCAAACGTTAGCAGCGTTGTTAACACAACACAACCTGACCACCTTTATTTTAGATCCCTCCGAATTAACAGTGATCACTAGTGGTTTGAGTTATCAAGACACGCCCATCGATCTAATTTATAACCGACACTGCGATTTTTATTTACAATCTCCTGCATTAGCCACTATTCGAAACGCGTGGGTACAACAGCAAATCTGCCTAACCCCCAACCCCCACACCTACGCACTTTTAGCCGATAAACGGCGCATGATTGACTGGTCGACACCAGACAAGTTGGATACTTTAAACCTATCGGCAAGCGCTAGGCAGCTGCTTGAGCGCAGCATTCCGATGACACGCTTACTGGTCAGTCAAAACACCGAACAGCTATGGCAACAACGCAAACAATGGGTATTTAAACCCGATACCGCTTACGCCAGTCGCGGTGTGTATTTAGGCAAGAAAATCACTACTAGTAAATTTGCGGAACTGAATCCGAATACGACCTTAGTCCAACAAATGATAGCACCCAGTGTTTTTATAGCGCCGGATGGGCAATCGTTTAAAAGTGATTTTCGATTATTTGCTTATCAACGACAAATTCTGGGCGTTGCCGCGCGTTTGTATCAAGGACAAGTGACCAACTTACGCACAGAAGGGGGAGGATTTGCGCACGTAAACATCGTTTAATAAGCTTGTATGCGAACAACGACTGTGCCCTACCACTACTCGGATTACAACAACGTAACCCGAAAGCCCTATGCGTCATTTTTTGTCTAAGTGTATCAGCTCAGCCGTTGCGACACACCCGCTTACAGTTTCGCAATACCAACCGCCGCGCGAAGTTTCTGCAAAAATGGCGCACTCAGTGCGCGGGCTTTTTGCGCCCCCATTTGCAACTCTGCTTCAATATGGTCAGGTGCTTGCAATAAGGCTTCATAACGTTCCCGTGCGGGGGCAATATGCTCATTAATCGTTTCAAATAAAATCCCCTTCATTTCGCCCCAAGCGATTCCTTCCGCATAGCGTTGACGCACAATAGCGACTTCCGCAGGTGTCGCAAATGCCTGATACAGGCTAAATAACGTGCAACCCTCAGGATCTTTCACTTCGCCCGGCTCTAAAGAATTGGTTTTAATTTTGTTAATTAATTTTTTAAGCTTTTTCTCAGGCTCAAATAACGGGATGGTGTTGTTGTAACTTTTACTCATTTTCCGCCCATCCAACCCGGCTAATGTCGCGCCGTTAGTTTCTACCGAGGCCTCTGGCAACACGAAATGTTCACCATAGATATGATTAAAACGTGCAGCAATATCCCTTGCCATTTCAATATGTTGAATTTGATCTTTACCGACAGGTACTTTATGGGCGTTGAACATTAAAATATCCGCCGCCATTAAAACAGGATAGCCAAACAATCCCATGGTAATACCTTTGTCGGTATCCGCCGCCTGATCCTGCTCATTTTCAGCAACAGCGGCTTTATAAGCATGCGCACGGTTCATTAAACCTTTTGCTGTCACACAACTGAGCATCCAATTCAGCTCTAAAATCTCCGGCACATCTGACTGCCGATAAAAAACGGCATTGGACGTATCCAGTCCCAAGGCTAACCATGTCGCAGCAACCTCCAAGCTAGATTGCCTTACCCTTTCAGGCTCTTGGCATTTTATTAAAGCGTGATAATCGGCTAAAAAATAAAACGGAATCACATTAGGATCTTTGCTGGCTAAAATAGCAGGCCGAATAGCGCCAACATAGTTTCCTAAATGTGGCGTGCCGGTGGTGGTTATGCCGGTTAATACATGTGCTTTATTCATTGCTAATACTCGCTAACGGCGATCAAATAAGAGGTTAAAAAAACAAAGCGCAACTATTACATGATTTAAGATGAATAACCAGTAACAATCTAAAAAGACGATGAATAACGGGCATAATACCGCTGAATATTACAGGCATCAATAAGAGGGGTTTCTCTAAGTAACGCATCTGCAAAATGCTGGCTAAACCAAGGTATTTGCAAACTGCCTTTAGCACCAAAGCCGTTAAATAGGCTGATGTGTGGGTTTTCTGGATGGTGACCAATAAACGGTTGCCTATCCGCCGTACAGGGGCGGACGTTGGCTTGATGATGAAGTACGGAAGCCGCTGCCCAGTTCCTTGAAAGGGATTTAAGTTTAGTGACTAAGCTGGCTCTACCCTGCTCGGTCGGCACTGTATTAATATTTTCCCTATCAAAAGTCGCGCCAATACGAAACTGTTGCTTCTCTAAGGGCAGAAGCCAATGACCATAATTGAATATTGTATCGGGAAGTTCCGTATCACTGTGTAGGGTTAAAATCTCCCCCTTTGCCGGCTGTAGCGGTAACCAAGAAAACCAAGGGTTATTAATAATGTGATACCCTTCACAGAAAATAATCCGCTGCGGCAATATATCTTGCCAGCTTAAAACAGGATAGGGTTGAATATCAGCATAGTTAACATCAACCTGCCGATAGCAACCTTGTGCTATAAAAAAATCTTTTAAGCAGGCTAATAATCTGGAGGTCAATAAATGCCCCGTTTGTTTTTGATGCAGTACACCAAAAGGAGCAGCAAACGCATCAAGCCCATTAGTAAGCCAGTGCTCATCACTTAAATAGGCTTTATAATCAGGATTGTGTAAACGTCTCTGGGCGTTTTTTGATTCAGCCTCGCTGTTAAAAATACGCAGCATAGGTTTTTGCAGATAAAACACCTGTTGAAAAAAATCACTCAATGCCGCATAGCACGCAGTAGCCGCTGGCAACAAAATCTCAACATCAGCTGATTTAACAAACCGCTGTCCCGTGATAGGATTAATGAGTCCAGCAGCGACTTGTGAGGCATTTTCCCGCCCACTATCAAGAATAATGACTTTACACTGACGCTGCATTAACGCCCACGCCAATAGACTACCTGCCAATCCCTGGCCGATAATCAGGTAGTCTACGCGCACGGTTGCTGTATAGCGACCAGCGCGTCTCCCTTAAAGTCAATTCCTTGCCAACCGTATTTCATAAAGTGTCGAATGTTTTTATGATCACCGCCCGTTGGATTGCCCAAAACATCTATTCGATAATAGTCACCAAATAAACGTAAGGTTTGTGCTTGATCAAATTGCTGACACTTTGCAAACGCAAACAGCTTACACGATCCTTCATTAACACCGGGCTGATTAAGCAATTTATCTTCCGCCAAACCGTTACTAAATTCGGTAGGTTGATAATGATAATTTGCTGCAATAATAGCCATCGTATCCTCAAAGCTTACGTTTTCAGCAGCTTGAATTTTTTCAATGAATGCTCGCACAATATCAATCCACGTCGCTCATGTATAAATCTTCAATCAATTTTAGCTCTTCACGTGTCAGCACAATTCTCGAATGTTTTTTTGTTGAGCGTAATTGCTCGGATATTTGCCGTTGCCGACGGTCTGGACTGCGTCGCTCATCACTGCGTCTACCTTCAAGACGTCGATCACTTATCGGCCAAGCCAGATAATTACGCTGAACATTCTCCACCCATTGCGGTGAGCCAAATTCATAAGGAACACTACGCCTATCGGTTACACGTCGAGTTTCCCGCTCTCTGCGAGGATCTGTGCGTAAATTAATTATGTTCATTTTTACCACCTATTCTTAATATACATAACGCTATTTTCACATACCCATGCGGCATATTCAAAGACATTTTCAACCAACGACACGTCTAAAAGCCTTTATTAATAATAAGCGACTAACAATAGTCTTTTTTAATTATAGTATCTATCGTATATATCACTCGCCGAATACTCCGCGCTACAAAGTATAGTTCAGACTTCAATTATGTCAAAAAACAGACGCATTATTTATGTGACTATAAACACAGTTTATTGCCAATCCTTGCCCGCAGACATTTTATGGCTGAATAAGCGGTATTTAACCTGAAAATAAGCCAGAATCTCACGTATAGTAGTGTATTTTAAATGATCGGATTTCATTATGGCCATGATTAGCATTCGCGGTGCTAGAACACATAATCTCAAAAATATTAATCTTGACTTACCTAGAGATGCATTGATTGTTATTACCGGTTTATCAGGTTCTGGAAAATCATCATTAGCTTTCGATACGATTTATGCTGAAGGTCAACGGCGGTATGTTGAATCGCTGTCTGCGTACGCCAGACAATTTTTATCCATGATGGAAAAACCGGATGTAGACCATATCGAAGGTTTATCCCCTGCCATTTCGATTGAACAAAAATCAACCTCACATAACCCCCGCTCTACCGTTGGTACCATTACTGAAATATACGATTATTTACGCTTATTGTATGCGCGGGCGGGCGAGCCTCGCTGCCCTAAACACCATTTATCCTTAGCGGCACAAACTATTAGCCAAATGGTTGATAACGTTCTGGAGCAAGATCCTACTTTGCGCTGGATATTACTAGCACCAGTGATTAATGCACGCAAAGGAGAGCATATACAATTACTCGATAATCTCCGCGCCCAAGGGTTTGTACGAGCGCGCATTAATGGTGAGGTATTTGATCTGGATGAACCCCCTACGCTTGATTTAAAAAAGAAACACACCATAGAAGTGATTGTTGATCGCTTTAAAATTCGCGATGACATCAAATTACGTCTTGCCGAGTCATTTGAAACGGCGCTTAGAATTGCCGATGGTATTGCACTTGTCACGTCTATTCCTGACGACAACAATCCATCCCCCGCCACTCTACTCTTTTCAGAACGCTACGCCTGTTCACATTGCGGCTATAGTCTGCCTGAGCTGGAGCCGCGTATTTTTTCGTTTAATAATCCTAAAGGGGCTTGTCCGAGTTGTGATGGTTTAGGCGTTATTCAACATTTTGATCCTCAACTGGTGGTTAATAATGCCTCGCTGAGCTTGGCCGCTGGGGCTATTCGCGGCTGGGATCGCCGCAATGCGTATTATTATCAACTGATTTGCGCCTTAGCCAAGCACTATGGATTTGATCCAGAAATGCCTTTTTCCGAATTACCCCTCCCTATTCAACAGGTGCTGTTATACGGCAGCGGCACGGAAGCGATTGAATTTAAATTAAATTTTGGAGCAGGCAAAACCAAAACAGATCAGCATCCTTTTGAGGGTGTTATTGCCAATATGCAACGCCGTTATCACGAAACAGATTCGCAATCAGTTCGGGATGAACTGGCTAAATACCTGGCAAAAAAACCGTGTACCGACTGTGGTGGCAGTAGGCTCAATTTAGCCGCGCGCAATGTCTTTATAGCGGAACGCGCGCTGCATCAAATTACTGAACAGCCTATTCAACATTGTTTGGATTTTTTTAATCAACTGCAATTATCCGGTCAAAAAGGTGAAATTGCGGCCAAAATTGTTAAAGAAATTCAACAACGGCTGGAGTTTTTAATCAATGTTGGCTTGGACTATTTAACCTTAGATAGAAGCGCCGATACACTGTCCGGTGGAGAAGCGCAACGCATTCGTTTAGCCAGTCAGATTGGTGCAGGCTTAGTGGGTGTGATGTATGTACTGGATGAGCCATCCATTGGTTTACATCAACGAGATAATGAACGATTACTCAATACGCTATTTAAGTTACGTGATTTAGGTAACACCGTTATCGTGGTTGAGCACGATGAAGACGCTATTCGAGCAGCACAGTATATCGTTGACATCGGCCCCGGAGCTGGTGTGCATGGCGGAGAAATTGTTGCACAAGGAACACTGGCAGACATTATCCAGCACCCCAACTCATTAACGGGAAGTTATTTATCTGGTGCATTAGCCATTGAAACACCTAAAACAACAACACCCATCAATAAAGCGCAGCAAATTTGCATCCACAATGCGCATGGTAATAACTTACAACACGTTACCATTACTATTCCCATTGGCCTGTTCACTTGTGTAACAGGCGTATCTGGCTCCGGGAAATCCACTCTCATTAACGACACCTTGTATCTGTACGCGGCACGCCTCATCAATCGTGCAAGTACACTGCCCGCGCCGTGTGACGAAATTACTGGACTGGAGCATTTTGATAAAATTGTCGACATTGATCAAAGCCCAATAGGCCGCACACCGCGCTCTAATCCAGCCACATATACCGGTTTATTCACGCCTATTAGAGAGCTATTTTCCGCTACCCAAGAAGCCCGTTCACGCGGTTATACGGTAGGACGCTTTAGTTTTAATGTAAAAGGTGGCCGCTGTGAAGCCTGTAAAGGCGATGGCGTGATGAAAGTTGAAATGCACTTTCTACCGGATGTCTATGTAGTCTGTGACATTTGTAATGGCAAACGCTATAACCGCGAAACCTTGGAAATTCGTTATAAAGGTAAAAGCATTCATGAGGTATTAGATATGACCGTCGAAGACGCTGCAGAATTTTTCAAAGCCGTACCAACCTTATCCAGAAAGCTGCAAACACTGATGGACGTCGGTTTGAGCTACATTACCCTTGGGCAAAATGCCACGACACTTTCCGGTGGCGAAGCGCAACGGGTCAAGCTGGCGAAAGAATTGTCTAAACGCGACACAGGT
>JAPLRW010000214.1 GCA_026398935.1 Methylococcales bacterium | reverse complement strand
ATCCCCCTCAATCCCCCTCAATCCCCCTCAATCCCCCTCAATCCCCCTTTTCCACAGGGGGACGTGAATAATTACGTTGACGCTTTATTGTGATAATACGCGCGTTTACCTTCCACTATACGCTCCGCCTTAGGCTTATACGGTGCATTTTTGCAGCTACGTAAGGTATCACACAACACTATTACAAATAAGAATCATTTGCATCATCATAGCTATTTGCACTATAATTATTGAAACGTTCATCCAAACGGAAAAATACTATATGCAACGCAAAAATAAACTTTTATTGAAGAAAGGCGTGTGCTTAGCAACACTGCTGGCACTGAATGCTTCTGCTAACGCCCTTGAGAAGCCACAATCTATGGAAGAAATGTGGAAAATTATTCAGGCGCAACAAAAACAAATTGACAACATGCAGTCTGCGCTACAAGCAAAACCGGAGCAAACAGTCAAAGCAGCTATACCTGAAGCTGTTAGTAAAAACAACAGTGGCGAGGTCAAAACGTTAGCACGCAAAACCGACATTCTTAGCCAAGAAGTTGAAAAATTACGCACGAATCTGGCGATTCCAGATGAGGTTAAATACAAAAGTGCGTATGGGCAAGGCCCCGCGGCTTCAAAGGTTTATCAAGTTGGAAAGGGTTTGTCGATTGGAGGCTATGGCGAAGGCATGTATCAAGCCAATGTTGGTAATAAAGGGGATGCTAAAGATACCGCCGATCTTGAACGAGCGGTTTTATATATTGGTTATAAATTTAGTGACCATATCCTTTTTAACAGCGAAATTGAGTTCGAACATGCCACCACTGGCGAAGGCGATGAATCTAAAGGTGAAGTGTCCGTCGAATTTGCATCACTGGATTTTTTTCTTGATCCGATGGCTAACGCGCGCGCGGGTTTAGTGCTCATGCCAATGGGATTAGTCAACCGTATTCATGAACCACTATTTTACTTCGGTAACCATCGTCCTGAAGTTGAGCAACGTATTATACCCAGCACTTGGCGAGAAATGGGCGCGGGTTTATTTGGGGCAATAACGCCTAATTTGACTTATACCGCTTATGTCGTTAATGGCTTAGATGCTACTGGCTTTAGCTCCGACGGCATTCGTGAAGGCCGCGGTGGTGGCAGTAATGCAAAAGCCGAAAACTTCGGTTATGTGGCACGAATGGATTATACACCCAACCTAGTACCTGGATTGACGGTAGGTGGTTCTGCTTATGTTGGTAATTCAGGCCAAAATCAAGCCATTCTTGGACAAAAAGCAAACTTCTTTACGCAACTGTATGAAGCACATGCACAATGGCAATACCGCGGATTGGAATTTCGTGCATTGGGCTCATGGGGACACATCGGTAATGCTGCGTTGCTCAGTGCCTACAAAGAGCAGACCATAGGCGCTGAAAACTTCGGTTGGTATACCGAGTTGGGCTATGATGTTTTACCGCTACTGTTCCATGATACTACGCAATACCTTGCGCCTTTCTTCCGCTATGAACGATTGGATACGATTGCCAAAGCTCCCGTTGGTTTTGCCGATGACCCCACTAAAGATTGGCAAATCTTTCAAGTGGGCTTGCAATACAAACCCATTGCAAACGTTGTACTCAAAGCGGATTATCGTAACTTCGTTGCCAAGCAAGGCTCACTTGCAGATGATTTCAATCTAGGCTTTGGATTTATTTTCTAGTGCGACCAGATTTACGTGGCGCTATAGTATGATAGTCAGCAAATAGGTTAGCCGTGATGATTTAAGCGCTGACCACATGATTAAAACGTGTTCCGTCTTAATTGCCGGAGCACGTTTTGGCTTAACGACACTGCTATTACGAAGGAAAATGCACCATGCATAACACCCAGCACATCAGCCGTTGGCTAGTTTTTTTATGGCTCGCTATTGTAGCGATGCCTAGCTTCGCCACCATTTTTTACAGTAAAAATGAAGCGCTGGAACTGGCATTTGGCAAAGGCACGCCAGTTGAGTTGCTTTCGTTATTTCCAGATGAAACACAAACAGCACTGATTCAAAAAACCGCAAAAGTTACCCTTGATTCCGGTTTATTCACCTTTTATGTCGGCAAAAATGACGGTAAAATACTCGGCTATGCGGCTATAGAAACCAGCACCGTCAGGACACAACCCGAAACACTGATGATCGTCTTAACCCCTGAAGGCAAGCTGCGTAACGTCTACACCCTCGCCTTCCATGAGCCGCCAGAATATCTACCACCTGAGCGCTGGTACAACCTGCTGCTCAATCGCGCGCTGGAAGACATGGATTTTAACAAAGGCGTACAAGGTATTACTGGGGCAACCTTAAGCACCCGCTCAGCCCTTGGCAGCGTTCGAAAAGTCATGGCTATTTATGATGTGCTGGTTAAACCAACCCTTAAACCCTGATGCGCTTCTTTGTTACCGGTGAGCAACACCGTAAAACCTTGCTTAACACACTGGTTCTAATGTTTTTAGGGTATATCGCCTTGCTATGGATTAGCAATGGCATGATGTATTTTCATCACATGGATTTAACGCCACAATCGGTTATTGATTATTACTTGGGATCAGAGGCAAACTTCACGCAACCCAGAAGCTACCAAGGTATGTTGGAAGTCTCGCATTTTCACTTGTTTTCAATGGGCATACTGGTTCTAACCCTAACCCATTTAATGTTAATGACCGATTTTTCAAACCAACTGAAAATTTGGCTCAGTAGCCTGACCTATCTATCGGCCCTGGCAGATGAAGGTGGCGGCTGGCTGGTCAGATTCGTCCATCCGGCATTTGCCTACTTTAAAATCGGCGCATTTATAATGCTGGAATTTTCATTAGCCGCTCTATTGCTGATTGTCATTGCCTCTTTGATGCGCGCCCGTCGACAAATGCGGCAACAAGCGGCAGAATGATTTTTTCATCCCGCACAGGAAGCAACATGTCCACACCTATTACGCCCTTACTAGCCGCCGATGCGATCATTCAACTGATTGATCAACCGGGACGGCCATTTGTATTGATAGAGCGCGCCTACCCCCCTTTCGGCTGGGCAATACCTGGCGGTTTTGTCGATGTAGGTGAAACGTTAGAAAATGCCGCTATTCGCGAAGCTAAAGAAGAAACCTGTCTGGATGTAACCTTAACTGCCCTGCTAGGACTCTATTCCAATCCTAAGCGTGATACGCGTAACCATACGGTTACTGCTGTGTATGTTGCAGAAGCGACAGGCATGCCTACGGCGGCGGATGATGCCAAGAATTTTGGCATTTTTACTTTTGACACGCTACCGACTGAATTGGCTTTTGATCATGCGCAAGTTTTAGCGGATTTCCAGCAGTATCGACTGACAGGTCAGGTGACACCCCTGCGCTTTTAAAGCATAGCGAAAAATGGCGGGCTGTTGAACGTTGAAAAAGGGCGTGTCTAGGTTAAAACACACCCTTTTTTATAATGCCGACTAGCGATTACATCGTAACAATATCATTGCCTTTACTGATCAACACCACATCCGCCGGACGCTGTGCGAACAAACCCACGCACACCACACCTGGGATAGCATTAATCAGTATTTCTAACGCGATAGGCTCCATGATGCTTAAATTATGCACATCTAAAATTTCGCAACCATTATCGGTAATACAATTTTCACGCCAGATCGGTTGGCCGCCTAATTTAACCAATTCACGGGCAACAAAGCTACGCGCCATAGGAATAACTTCTACAGGCAAAGGGAATTTACCCAAAATATCAACGTATTTTGATTCGTCCGCAATACAAACGAATTTTTTGCTTGCACCCGCAATGATTTTTTCACGGGTTAACGCCGCACCGCCGCCTTTGATACATTGCCGATGTGGATTGACTTCATCTGCGCCATCAACATAGACATCCAGACCATTCACTGCATTCAGTTCCAATACGGGAATGCCGATTTTCTTAAGATGCTCAGTGGTTTTGATAGAGCTAGAAACCGCCCCTTCAATATCCATGCGAAAATCTGCCAGCAAATTAATGAAATGCGTAACGGTTGAACCCGTACCAACGCCGATAATCGCAACGTCTTTAATGTAAGGAATAGCAGCTTGGGCAACGAGTTGTTTTAATTCATCTTGTGTCATGGTATAGCCTTCCAAAGGTTAGTAAAAATTATTAAAGGATAATACCTTAAATACGCACATTCTACCGTTGATTTCTGAAGGGAATTACAAAAATATATCGAAAAAATGTTATGCGTCTAAATAGTCGTCATCCGTCCAGTAACACGACCGAAATACGGCTGAGTGTACGCTTTATTCCAAACTTAAAATAAACGCCCATTGCTCGCTGCTAACGGGCATGATTGACAAGCGATTGCCACGTCTGACCAATGCTAAATCGCTTAACTCCGGGTGATGTTTTAGTTCAGCTAAGGTAATGGTGCGCGTCAGCTTTTTCACAAATTTAACATCTACCCGAAACCATGTTGGCTTATCTGCGTTACTCTTAGGATCAAAATGTTTATCATTCGGGTCAAAAGCCTTATCGTCTGGATACCCCGCTCGCGCAATATCCATGATGCCAACAATGCCGGGCACTGCGCAATTGGAATGGTAAAAAAATACCTGATCACCGAGCTGCATACTGTCACGCAGCATATTTCTGGCCTGATAATTTCTAACACCATCCCACGGTTCAATCTGATTAGGACGTCGGTGTAAATCATCAATACCAAACTCTTCCGGTTCAGATTTCATTAACCAGTAATTCATAAACGCTCTCAAAGTAATGTTAAGTCTTATAGCCAGAATAACCACGCCACACGCTAAAGATCTTTTAATCAGGGCTAATCAGCAATGGCAACACCCGCATCAACCGGTTCATGTCGTGCAATAAAAGAGGTTAAGGTCAGCTTTTTAGCCAAGCCCTCTGGGTCAGTCCACGCCACCGTTAAGACCACTTGCCGACAGGGTACCGAATTGGGACAAGCCGATATTGACCAACTGCGATTAAGCGTGGCATTGATGCCAGCACAAAGACTGTCCGTTGCCGCAGGATCACAGGTATCCGCACCGGACACTAAGCGCCGATCAAAGTCACTCTGTGATGAAAACAGTCGCAAAGACTCTATTTTTTGTTGCGCAAAATGCAGGGCAGTGGTTTGCACGCGCGTGTCACCAAGGTTCGCAAAAAAACCACTTTGCAGCTTCGCCAAGCCTAATACACCAACCCCCACCACGAACGCCGCTATCATGACTTCAATTAAAGTAAAACCGGCTTGGGGATTATGGGGTAGTTTGTTCATATTAAGCCCCTTCACTTATCCGGCTAGTAACAACCCAATCCCTATTTACTGATAAGCTGTTTTTATCAACAACACAAGGATGAGCATCAATTGCGTGTAGTAGCCGCTTCAGCGATTGCTTTACAGCAGCAGGATCAATAGCTCGCGGGAAAAGCTTAGAGTGTTTCAGTGGCTGCTCTAAATGCAAAACAACTTTAATGGCTTTGCTCTCTAATACTTTTTGGGCGAAATCCCGTTCATCAGGCTCGTTAGCATTCATTTTAGCGGCCACCAAACCCGCTAAAGTATCTCTTACCTTAATAGCAATTTCGTTGCCAATGTCCTGTGGTTTGGTACGCGCATGTTGGCGATAATCCTTGATCTCAATGAACCAGCTGGTGTTGTTCGAGATGCAAATAATATCTACCGCTTTTGCACCACCACAGGTACTTTGAAATTGATTGCGAAAAAATGACCAATCATCATATTTTTCAGCCAAACATGACGCACCAAACCTAAACTGAAGATTCCCTTCCGACAAAACAACCATCAAACATTATCCAAATCGAGATACCGATCAGATTGTGCCAATTCTTCATCCAGCATGACAAAGGGATTAATGTCATCGACAGAACGCCCCTGTTGTACGCGCACACTACCGCCCTCTTTACCCAGCGCAAAATAACGTTGGGGAACATCCTTAAATTGCTCTTTCCCAGAAAGGATTTCAATTTCCCGTAACAAAAATAAACTGTGTGTACCAATAACAACTTGAATACCATTTTTACACAAGGACAAAATAGCTACGGCAACGTCTTTGATTAATTTTGGATTAAGATTACTTTCTGGCTCATCCCAAAACAGCGTATCGCCCACTTCAAGACTGCCGTTTTGCACACAATGCATTAAGGTTGCCAACTTTCTAATACCTTCGGCAACCAAGGTAATTTCTCTACGTTTTGAGCCAGCAGACACCAAATAGAATTTCCCGCCGTCGAGTTCCAAGACACCTCCTACATCAGAGGAGAGATCGGTTAAGGCATTTTTAAGTAGCGGTGGCGTAGTTTTAAGCTTGGGTGTCGATAAATGCAGAGCAAGATCTTTGTAGGTTTCATCAAAGGCAATCTCACGCTTTTCATACAGCGCTAAAAAGCCTTCAAAGAAGGAGAGTATCTCTTTGCTGGGTAAGAAAACGGATTTACCGTAACTTGCATTACTGGTTAATCTGTCCTGCAATTTATCTATAACAACATTGTCTTTTGAGCGATTAGAAAACGTAAATTGCCAAGTAATACCATCCGGCAAAGATCGCGGAGGGTTATACCCAATAGATATAGTAGGAATACTGCCAATCACCGTACCTGATACACTGCCCTTACCATCGCTATTTGATGTGGCAAGACTGCCTATTTTATCTGGCTTAAAAATATCTCGAATATGCTCAGAAAAATACCGTTCAACTTTTTGATCTGAAATAAGACCCTGATTTTTTACTAAATGATGCCAAGCATTAATTAGCAAATAACCCAACTTCAATAAATGTGTCTTACCCGTACCATTTTCACCAATGATGACATTTAATCCCGGCGAAAACTGCAAATCAGCTTCCTTAAACACGGTAAAGTTACGCAAGGTGAGCCTATCAATCACCCCAACAACCCTTTAATCGCTACGCCTAAATCGGTCGGTGCATTAACCACTTCGATGCCTGCTGCTTTTAGTGCGGCAATTTTACCCGCCGCCGTACCTTTGCCGCCCGTCACAATTGCACCCGCATGACCCATGCGTTTACCCGCGGGGGCGGTTTGTCCAGCAATATAAGAAACTACTGGTTTAGTCACATACGCTTTAATATACTCGGCCGCTTCTTCCTCTT
>JAPLRW010000038.1 GCA_026398935.1 Methylococcales bacterium | reverse complement strand
GCAGACAATAAAAACGCTTTAGTTTCCAGAGTATACACTGAGACGAAAGACACCGCACAACATGTTTTTTATACGCATTCATCCGCCTCTTTCAAAAAAAAGGCATTAACGCGTTAATTAGGGTGTGTAGTGTCTTGCCGCGATGAACTGACTATTTATACAGGCGTTACAACCTGCGCAATCCAATCTTCAAGATTATAATAGTTAGTGATGCGAGCTACTTTTCCGTCACGAATTTCAAAAAAAGCACCCGCCGGTAAACGATAACGTTGACCATTAGCTACGGGCAAGCCTTCATCGGTGTTTAAATACTCGCCTAAAACAATAAACTCCGCCGCCGCTCTACTGCCATCAGCATTAACCATTACCGCCATATCGATAAGTTGCTCGCGATAATGGTGATTCATGCTTTGCATAAATTGACCAAACCGCGCTTTACCCACTTCTCTTTTTCCCTGATTAATATCGTGAACCACATCATCGGTTAGCAGGTCAAGAAAAGCAGCCATATCGCCAGCATTAAATGCGGCATAGTAATTTTCGATCAGTTGTTGAGCGGCTTGGTTCATTAAAAATCCTGTGTATTAAAGTAAGAAATTAAACCGCGATTATAGCGATTTGAATGGAACTTTAGAATACAACGGCTTTATTTTTTTTTAGCTACCTAACTTGATTAAAAATATTTACCCCCCCCCTTTGGAAAAGGGAGATTGAGGGGGATTTTTTAATCCATATCTCTTTATGCTCTTTGGAGTAAAAAGAGCAGGAATGAATAACTATGCCCAGAGACAGCTAAATAACCGCGCGTAACTCACTAAATCCATTAGGTTTTTTAATCATTTCTATTTGAGTTTTAATGCGTTTACGCACCCCTTCAACATGTGAAATAACCCCTACTTTTTTACCTTGGGTTTGCAAGTTTTCTAGCGTTGAAATGACCGTATATAACGCCTCAGCATCCAGATTACCAAAACCTTCATCTAAAAATAATGACTCTATCGACTGACCATTACTGGCCAATTCAGACAAACCCAGCGCTAACGCCAAGCTCACCACAAAACTTTCACCACCAGAGAGTGTTTTAGGAAGTCGCCGCGTATTGTGTTGAAAAGTATCTTCCACTTCTAGCGCCAAACCCTGTTCATTATCACCTTGCCGCACATAAAATCTGCCGCTGATTTTCTCCAAAATCTGATTGGTTCTGGCCAATAATTTATCAGCGGTTTTGCGCTGCACTTTACGCCGAAACGCATGACCATTTTCAGTATTAACCTGTTGTAACTCAAGCGTAGCTTGCGCAACATGCGCTTGCTGCTCGGCAATCCTATCCAGCACCGCATTGTATTTTTCCTGCCGCTTAGCTTGCTTGGTTAATAACTCCTCTAAACGCAACACCTCCGCATGGGCAATGTCCTTTTTTTCAAGCAGCACTTTATGCTCAAGTTCACAATCGTCCAATAACTTATCCGCTATCAGCAGGGTTCGCTCAAGCTGCTGGCGCGCCTGATAGCTTTGCAATGCCAGCACCATCTCATGCTCTTGTGCGGCAAGCTCATCGCGCTGTTGCAACAACATAGCCTGTTGCGGCAATAACTGTAGCAGCGCAGTTAACTCTGCGTAATTTTGTACACCAAACTGACTGGCTTGTGCCTGTAACGCTTGCTGCAAGGTCTGCTGCTGCGCTTTTAACTGCACGCTACTTAATTCTTTTTCGTGAATTAATTTTTGCTTCTCAATCACCGCTAGCTGTAAGCCACTGCCCTGCTCTATACGCAATTTGGCAGTGCAATCCTGTAAGCGTTTCGTTTGAACGGTAAGGTCTTCTTGAGCCAACTGTATTTTTTGCTGTACTTGCTCAATGTCCTCATGCAACAGCTTATCGCGT
The DNA here is from genome assembly GCA_026398935.1 of Methylococcales bacterium. GTDB lineage: Bacteria > Pseudomonadota > Gammaproteobacteria > Methylococcales > Methylomonadaceae > SXIZ01. The sequence continues at coordinate 3,847 of JAPLRW010000038.1, read as the reverse complement.
AGCAGATAGGTTTGGTACGCTTGCCGCCGCAGATTTAAACGGTCAAATAACGCATCCTCCTTACCTTTGCCGGGCATTTTTTCACCCAACTGGCTTAATTGCGTCATCACTTTTTCTGATAACAGTTTTTCTTCTGCAACGTATTGCGCATACGTTTGATCCAACGCCGTAAGGTCTGCCAAAAGCGGAATGCCAACAGGATTAACATCCAGCATAATCTCTTGCAAACGGGTGAGTGATGTGGATTGAATATCAATAGTGGCATTAAGCGTCGCGATTTTCTTCTGATACCGCCGAACATCTTTGATTAAGCGTTCAATATCTTTTAATTCGGTGGCATGCTGCGTTAAAAGCTTCTTGATGGGATTTAACTGATCAATATGTAAATCGTGCGATGCAATATTCAAACGATTACACAGAGTTGTCCATTCCGATTGTATCCGTGTCAAACGATCGGCTTTGAGCTGTTTATTATCCAACTGCTTTTGTGCCGCCACTAACTGTTGCCGCAATTTAGCCACGGAAGTAGTAATCGTCTGCACCCGTGCCGTCTGGTCAACGAGGGCTTGCTTAGAATCAAGTATTTTCGGCGGCTGAATAGCGTAAGGGTGTTTTAACGAGCCACACAAAGGACAAGGTTCATTGTCAACCAAATGCACGCGATCAGCCTGCATTTTTTTAAGCAACGACTCATTAACAACCGCCTGCTCCAGCGCTTTTTTAATATTGTCTTCCGTGAGTAGACGCTCTGTAAGCACATCTACTTGCTGATTAACCTCAGCCACATCAATCTCATCGGGACGACTAAACAGGCCTAAGCGCACCAACAAGCCATCTTTAAAACGGCTTTGAACTTTAGTCAGGGCGATTAATTCCTTAAAATCAGCCACGCGCTCCTGCTGCTCAGTCCGCAATCCTTCCAGTTCTTCAAGAGTATAACCATTTAATAATTGCTTTAATTCATCCTCATAGGTCAAGGCTTTTTTCTGCAATTCTGGTGTTTCTTTCAGTAAGGTCTGAAGACCCGATTGATTACTTTTTAATTGCGCCGTACTTTCTTTTGAGGCTTTAAGCGAGGATTTCTGTTGGCTTTTAAGTTCGTTAATTTGCGCCGTTAATTTTTTTAGCGGGCCAATTTCAGGAAAACCGTCTAATAAACTGACGTCCTGCGTATGCGCTTCCAGCCACGCCTTTACCGTAGCAACTTCCGCTTGCTTTTCATTCAGCTGTGTTTCTAGGGTATTGATTAAGGCTTTTTCGGCGCTGTTCTCGGCCTGCAAGTGTTCCGCCTGAAAGGTCAGGTCAGCAATTAACTCCTGCTGTTCAGGCACCGACTTGTTCGCCATCGCCATCGCACTTAGACTATCTAAACCTAATAGATCGACCTGTGCTTGTAACTGCGTCAATTGTTGCCGATAGCCTTCTAGCGTTGCATTTTCTACGTCTACAGCCGCTTGTTGACTGGCGGCAGTAGCGGCATCTGCTTGTAGCGCGGCAACGCCTTGCGACGCCTCAATACGTTGTAAATCCGTGTTTATTTGCTGTAACCGTTGTTGTAACGCCGTATGTTTTAGCTGTTCTTGGCTATATTCTTCATCCATCACCGCCAGCGCCTGTAAGCGCGCCATGTTTTGCGTCAAATCGTCCAGCGCTGTCGTAAACTCGCCGACCTGCTCTTTAAAATCGATTAAATCCTGCTCGCGCGCCTCCACTGCCACCGCATCCAGCAGCGGAATCACATCTAAATCCGCATGTAACAGCGTTAATTTTTCTTGCTCCTGCGCTACCTGTAAAATAATGTCTTGTTTATAGTCCGCATACATATCCGTGCTGACAATTTTTTCAAGAATATCCAACCGCTCACTGTCCAAGGCATTTAAAAACGCCGCAAAATCACCTTGCGCCAACAGCGTTGAACGGGTGAAATTACGAAAATCCATCCCGACAATCTCTGCAACCTGTTTACGGACATTGGCACAATCGCTGGCCAATAAGGTTTCCCCATCACTTAGGCGGGTTAACTGCATCGTTGCGGGTAATAGCGCCGAATCAGCAGTGTCTTGTTCGCGCTGTACGTGCCAATGCGAACGGTAGGCAATGTTATGCACCATGAACTCGCACTGTGCAAAGCACTCGCTGCTATGCCGCGTCATCACATGCTCTGCCGGACGGTCAAACTTAAAGGTTTCACCATACAACGCTAAGGTAATGGCATCCAAAATACTTGACTTCCCCGAACCGTTCGGACCGGTAATCGCGAACACACCGGCATCAACCAAGGGCGCTTGATTAAAATCAACGCGATTTTCACCCTGTAATGAGTTGATATTTTTAAAATAAAGGCTAAGTATTTTCATTAACGCGAGTCTCAGAGCAACAGCGGTTACAAAAGGGTAAACAACCCATTATAACGCTGTCCAGTGCTTTTTTTCGCGTTATCTGTAATTATGGTTTTTTTGCCCACCGGATATAACACCACGCGCCGAGCTTATCCATTTGGTGTGCAGAAAAACGTTGCACACTACGCTAGGCGGGTTCTTGTCAAACCTTGACGAAATGCACATTTGTACATATCATAAGTCATGAAAATTGAATACGACCCACGAAAAGCAACCACCAACTTCCGCAAACATGGGGTTTCATTCGAAGAAGCCCAAAGCTGCTTGCTTGATCCCCATGCACTGGTGTTTGAAGACCCTGACGCAACAGGGGAAGTACGTTTTGTCTTGGTTGGCTTGTCGTCCCGCTTACGGCTATTGACGCTAATTTACGCATTGCCTGACGAGCAGGTTGTCCGATTAATTTCAGCCCGTTTATCCACTACCAAAGAAGTCAAAAATTATGCGTGATGAATACGATTTTACCCATGCCAAACGTGCCAGTGAAATTCCTCATTTGGCACAACTGCAAGCTGAACATGGCGGCAAGTCGCGCATTACCATGCGCGTGGACAATGAAACGCTGGCGTTTTTTAAGGCGCGTGCCGAAATAAGCGGCGGCAATTACCAATCCTTGATGAATGAAGCGCTAAAGCAATTCACTCAAGGTGTCACTTTAGCCGATGTGGTGCGGGAAACCATCAGGAATGAATTGCATCTGACTACATGATGCTAACCCAATGGGATGGACACCTCCCACCTATCGGCATCGAGGTGCCAGTCACGCGTAGGGTGGGCAGGTTTTTTTGCCCACCATAATGAATGACGGTCGCCAATGGTGTATCCGAGGGCATAAAGGCAGAAAAGCGTTGCCCACCCTACCCGGCTAATGGTAGTGACCCTACGGCTACGGCTCACCATTCAATGTTAGGTTAAATAGATCATCCGTTCCAGCCCAATCTAATGGATAAATACCGTGTGCCACATCGCGGTGAAAAGTGGAATAAGGCCAATCTTGAACCCGTTTTACCTCGCCATGTTTTACAGGATTAATGGCAATATAATCTCGGTGATTGGCGTAATCCACGTCAGTGGTGATGCAATGTTCCCAATAACGGCGTTGCCAGAAGGTGGATTCACGGTGTTTCGTTTTGGATGCGGTCATCCAATCCGCCCGATGGTAATGTTTAGAACACGCCAATGAAACCATCCGTTTAATCAAGCCCCAACGTAGCGCATAGTCGGCATCGCTGGGCGGTAACCGCCAAATTGTATGTAAATGATCGGGCAATAAAACCCAGGCGTCAATCGTAAAGGGATGCCGCGATTGTACGGTTTTGACAGCATCACGTAATGCTGCACGAACCAATGTATCGCAAAGGATAGGTCGGCGACGGTAAGTAACCACCGTAAAAAAGTAGGTTGCACCGGGAATATCGGCGCGGCGGTAACGTGACATAACGATAGGG
>JAPLRW010000249.1 GCA_026398935.1 Methylococcales bacterium | reverse complement strand
TTTAAAATGTACCCCAGTGATGCTAAAGTGAGCGGTCACGTTTTTCCAGACGTCGATGTGGATGTACAAGAAGTCTTTGCTGAGTAAGGTGGTTTGCTGGTTTTGTAGGGTCAATATAATTTTTTAAAGCAACTCTAAAAGAGGAATGAATATGGATCGTCGTGATTTTATGCGTTTAAGTATGGTTGGTGCTGCGGGCGGGTTATTAGTCTCTCAAGACTTATTCGCTGCGGGTGTTAATGCGTCAGTGGTTGGCGGCGTTTATTACACCAAAGAAGCTCCTGGGCGCTGGAAGGGTAAGGAAGCGGGGCATTTACCGTCCATTGAAATAGCTAAAGCCGATGCAAATGTAACGGTGAAGGTAATGACGGCGCATGAAATGAAAGGCTATGAGCATTACATTGTTAAGCATGTGTTGTTGGATAAAAACTATCAATACTTGGATGAGCATTTGTTTGATCCCACTAAAGATAAAGTGGCGTTGTCTACGTTTACCTTAAAAGGTTATACGGGTTTGGTGTATGCGCTGAGCATGTGTAATAAGCATGATGTTTGGTTAAGTTCGGCGACAGTTTAATTCAGTATTGGCTTAATTTGTTATGGATGCGCTGCAATCGCCGTCATTAAAACCGCGAAAAATTTTAGTTGTTGCTATGCCCTATTTAGGGGATGTGTTATTAGCAACGCCTTTATTTCACGCATTAAAGCAGGCTTATCCTTCGGCACATGTCGATGTTTTGGTCTTTCGTAATACGGTTGCGATGCTGGAAGGTAATCCCGATATAACGCAGATTATAAGCATTCCTAATCGTCCTAAATGGCGTGAAACATGGCAATTGATTAAACAAATTTTTAGACGTTATGATCTTGCCATGGCTATTCAAACGGGGGATAGGCCGTTTTTTTATACCTTACTGGCTGCCCCGATGCGTGTTACTGCCGTGCCACCGAAAGGCACTAAGACTTGGTGGAAACGTTTTTTCGTACAAAAATGGACGGAGTTTGATAACCACGATACGCATACGGTTTTACAAAATTTAAAGTTGCTGGATTTAATTAATGTTCCTCGTTGTTATGACCTTATTCCGCCACGCGTTAATAATGAGCAACAATGCGCGGCGCAATTTTCTTTTTTAACAGATAAAACGCGCTATGCGGTACTGCATCTGCTGCCGCAATGGACGTATAAACGCTGGAATGAAGAGGCTTGGGTAGAAACGGGGCATTATCTTAAAAGCTTAGGATTAACGCTGGTATTATCGGGGAGCGCGGCGCCGGAAGAAATGGCGGTTATTCGTCGTATTGTGGCGAGATTACCTGATGATACTGTTAATCTCGCGGGGCAAGTTTCTATTGCGCAGTTGGCGCATGTTATTGCTCAGGCGGTTTTATTTATTGGGCCTGATACGGGGATAACGCATTTAGCGGCCGCAACGGGGATTCCGGTTATTGCGCTGTTTGGGCCGACCAATCCGGTGAAGTGGGCGCCTTGGCCGAGTCATTATTATCAGGATAATAATCCTTTTGATAAGATCGGCACTCAGCAAGTGAATAATGTATTTTTAATACAAGGTGAGGGCGATTGTGTTCCTTGCCACCAAGAAGGCTGTGATCGTCATCGTCTCAGTCACAGTGACTGTTTGGATAATTTATCCGCTAAAAAAATACAGGCAGTTGCCTGGTCTATTCTAAACACAACACGTTAATGTGAGAAATAATGACTGTTGATACCGCCATTAAAGTGAGTGTGATTGTACCGGTGTTTAATGCCGGCGATTATTTGCGTCCGGCGATTGCGTCGTTACTGGCTCAAAGTGAGTCAGCTATAGAGGTGATTGCAGTAAACGACGGCTCTACCGATGATAGTCTGCTTGTGCTGAATGACATGGCAGAAAAAGATACTCGACTCATTGTGCTCAGTAAGGAAAATGGTGGCTTATCTTCCGCTAGAAATTACGGTATTAAACATGCTCGTGGACGTTGGCTTGCGTTTGTTGACAGTGATGATTGGCTAATGCCCGATGCGTTAAATAGGTGGTGTCAACGGGCAGAGGAAAATAAGCTACACTTACTTATTGGTAATTATTTTAATTTTGCAACGCTGCCTTGCGAACAGCCTGTTGCTAAGTTAACCCTACAACCTTGGGATCAAGTAATGCGCGGTACAGATTGGATTATTCGTAGCGTGGCACTGCGTGAGTGGCCGCATTACGTGTGGCTACAATTAATCAGTCGGGAGTTCTTGTTGTCGTTAAAGACCGCTGAATTTAGGGAAGGCTTGTTACACGAAGATGTTTTATGGACATTACAGCTTGCGCTCTCCGCTGAGCGCGTAGGTTTTGTGCGTGACGCGCTTTATGGTTATCGTACCAATCCGGTATCAATTACGAATAATCCTTTATTGTCAGCTCAACGCGCCCGGAGTTATATCTATATCATTCAGCAGTTAGGCGTTGTCGCTGATAAATATCGTTTGCAAAATCCAGACGTGTACCATGCCTTATTGCGCCATGCTAATGTAGAAGGCGGGCATTTTTTAGGGCTTATGCGTAAAAAAATAGCGGATGTTACAATGCGGCGTGAGCTGGCATTGTCGTTTCTTACGTTAGGGTTATTTCGTGTTATGTTGCATGGGGCAACCAATCGCCGTGAATATTGGGGGGCATTTCGCGTGTGGTTCATTATGTATAAGTATTCGCTTTTCAGCTAAAGTAGTGGATGACGGTGCGGATGTAGGCGGCCTGTCTGTTTTTGCTGGTACAAGAAGTAGGTTAGTTGGTTTTGTTAAGCACTGCTGTGTTAAGCATATAAACGTTAGAATCAATGCTGAGATGATAATTTGACTATACCTCGCGCATTTTTGAGAAAATTACACACATATAAATGACTTTTTATTGCGAAAACAGTGCTGCTGATGTAACGGATAACGGTATTGGTGATGGTGAAAGATCAATTAAAGGAAGAGGGGGGCGGTTTTGGCAGCCAATAGTCTCCAATAATGTTTTTTTTAATGTATTGCTAGCTAGTTTGCCTGTTTGTTTATTATTGTGGGTACCCTGTATTTGGGTTGTTTTTTTCAGCATTATTGTTTTATATTACAACGGTATTTATAAAAATAGAGTGGGCGAAAAGGCTTTAACGGCACTTTATGCGCTTGGTGTCTATCGTGATTTAGGCGTCATTTTTGGCAGTTATTTCTTTTTAAGTATCTGCTCAATCGTATTTTTAAACAGTCCGTTAAAATCCATTGATAACCCGTTGATTTTTTCAGCGTGGCTGTTACTTTCGCCGATAATTGTTTTGTTAAAGCCAAATACTCAGATAGTGGGTTATGGGTGTTTTGTTGCCGTGAACATTGCTTTAGTAATGGCATTAATACAATTTCATTTCTTAAATGAACCAAGGGCGTATGGTCTTTATGGTTATGGGGTAGATGGATCAGGCGCGATAAAATTCGCAGATATTGCTTTACTCTTTGGTATGCTGACCTGTATTTTACTGTCGGATTCAAAGGCTAAGTTTTTCGGTAGATTAGGGTTGGTATTTGGATTGATCGTCTGTCTGTACGCAGCTTCTCGAGGTACGCTAGTCGCTTTTTTTCTCTGTGGTATTGTGTGGTGGTTATTTGATGTGCAACGCTTATCTCTGCGTCGTGTTGCTATCACCCTCATGGTGTTAGCCTTGGCTATTTTTGCCTTGAATATGCTTATGAATAATGCGTTAGTGACGCGCGTTTCTGAAACGTCGATGGATGTCTATTCAGTATTTAATAATCAACTGGATACGTCTATGGGTATTCGTATTCAGCTATGGCTGGCTGCTGTCATTTTATTTACCCAGCATCCAGGCTTTGGCGTTGGACTGAATAATTTTGAAGATGCGATTCTCGTTTTAAATCAACAACACATTCTTTCGGATGCTGCTGTGCGTTATGCACATGCGCATAATGAGTATTTATGTGCGCTTGCTACGGGCGGTATAGTTGGTTTTAGTGTGACATTATTATTATTCTTGGTACCGCTTAAGGTGTTTAAAGCGGATTACAATGCAAATTTATGGGCCAAAGCAGGTTTTTGGACGATCTGTTTAATGAGTTTTTTTGCTTTAACGGATTGTATTTTTGATCGGAGAATGTCTGTTATGGCTTTCATAATAGTCATTTCGATATGCTTGGCAGGCAACATTACCCAAAAAAATTAAAAGAAGTATGAATTTAATCTCGGTTATAGTGACAACCTACAATTGGCCGGAAGCGCTCAAACTCTGTTTAGATAGTTTGCTGGCGCAAGACGATACCCATTTTGAAATTATTATTGCAGATGATGGCTCATCGCCAGCAAACTTAGCGATTACGCAAGCATATTGTGCAACCGACAGGGTTAAAATTCACTATGTACATCATGCTGATCAAGGTTTTCGAGCGGGAACCATTCGAAATAAAGCAGTTGCTGCCAGTCAAGGGGAGTATTTGATTTTTATTGATGGCGACTGTGTTGTGCTGCCGGGATTTATCCGTAAGCACCGCTACTTAGCCAAACTGGGTTGTTTTGTTCCCGGTAATCGGGTGTTATTAAGTCAAGATTTTACCCGTCAAGTGATTGATCAGCATGTTTTGTTACATCAAAAAAATGGTGTTGATTTTATTGCTTTTCGCTTGGGTGGGAAAATCAATAGGATCTTTGCTTTATTGCAACTTCCATTAGGGCCACTAAGAGGTATACAGTCCACTAAATGGCAAAACGCCATGACCTGTAATTTAGCGCTCTGGAAAGATGATTTTATTCACGTTAATGGCTTTGATGAATTATTTGAAGGATGGGGGTTTGAAGACTCAGATTTAGTGATTCGTTTAATTCATGCGGGAGTGCGGCGTAAGGAAGGGCGTTTTGCCGTGCCAGTGCTGCACTTATGGCATCCTCAAAATGATAAAAGCCAGCAAGCGTTGAACTATCAGCGGTTACTGGAGCGCGTGCAACAACAGGATTTTATCTCTGCAAAAAAAGGGGTTTCTCAATATATTGAACCCTTAAAATATTAGTCTTCAGGAAATATGAAAAAAAACGCTACGTCCAGTCCACTTATATATAAGCGTTTACTGCGTTATATAAAGCCTCACCGATCATTGTTTGCCATTAGCATTGTTGGCTTCCTCATTTATTCCAGTACGCAGCCGTTATTTGCCAATATGATTCAGCAAATTATTGATACGCTGCAGTCTAAATCGCGTGAAAAAATGCTGTATTTGCCGCTCTTGTTTAGTGGATTGGTGGTTGTGCGCGGTATTGGTAACTATTTAGGTAATTATTTTTTAGCAAAAGTATCCTTGAATGTTATTCATGTATTGCGCTGTGAGATTTTTGATAAATACACACAATTACCTGCTACGCATTTTGATGCGAATAACAGCGGGCATATGATTTCACGCATTACGCATAATGTTGGGCAGGTGGCGCAAGCAACCACGGACGCGGTGCGAAAGGTGGTGCAAGAAGGTTTGACGGCGATAGGCTTATTGGCTTATTTATTCTATTCCAACTGGCTGCTGTCAACGGTCTTTTTGGTGATTACCCCCGTTATCGCGCTACTGGTTAATTATGTGAGTAAACGGTTGCGGGTATTAAGTAAGCGTATTCAGGAATCAATCGGTGATATGACGCATATCACATCGGAATTGGTTAATGGTTTTCGGGTTGTGCGGAGTTATGGCGGCGAAAACTATGAGCGGCAACGATTTTCAGAAAGCAGTCTTTATAATCGTAGGCAATCATTAACGCTTAATCAGACCGGTGCTATACACAATCAGATTATGCAGTTAATTATTGCGATGGCACTAGCATTCCTAATGTATATGGCATTATTTTTTATGGAGAAAGCGAGTGTTGGCGAGTTTGTCGGCTATATAACGGCGGCTTTTCTATTACCCAGACCCATTCGGCAATTAAGTGATGCCAATAGTGATATTCAAAAAGGGATTGTCGCGGCGGAATCACTCTTTGAAATTTTAGATGAACCCGGTGAGTTGGATGAAGGTGGCTATGCAATAGCGCGGTGCCAAGGATCTTTGGAGTTTAAAAACGTTTCATTTAGCTACCCCGGCACGGATAAGGTAATCATTAATAATATCAGCTTTACCGTTATGCCAGGTCAAACCGTGGCGTTGGTCGGTGCTTCAGGGGGAGGAAAAAGTACGTTGGTCAGCTTGGTTTCGCGATTTTATGACTATACGCAAGGTGAGATTCTGTTGGATGGTGTTGATCTTAAGCAATATACGCGCGCCAATTTACGCAGCCATATTGCGTTGGTAACCCAGAATGTGACGTTGTTTAATGATACAGTCGCCAATAATATTGCCTATGGAGAATTGGCCGGTAAGGACAGGCAGTTGGTTATTGCGGCTGCAACCGATGCCTATGCTAAAGATTTTATAGAAGGTTTTGAGCGTGGATTTGAAACGGAAATTGGTGAGCACGGCGTCAAGTTGTCTGGAGGGCAGCGACAGCGGTTAGCTCTCGCAAGAGCATTATTAAAAGATGCGCCGATACTGATTTTAGATGAGGCAACCTCTGCTTTGGATACTGAATCTGAACGGTATATTCAAGAAGCGCTTAAAAAGATTATGCAAAATAGAACCACATTGGTGGTTGCGCATCGTTTATCAACCATTGAAAATGCTGATCAAATCATCGTTATTGATCATGGGCAAGTTGTTGAGAAAGGAACGCATGCCGATTTAATCGCTAAAAATGGCGCTTATGCCCGCTTACATAAAACTAATTTCCAGAAAGTTGTGTAGTTAATGACTCTTTTTTATTAATAGGTTACGTATTAAGAGGGCGTTTAGGAGCGACAATATGGGGGATAATTTGTGCTGCAATAAAAAAAGAAGGTTGACAAGTGCAATAGATCTGTTATCATGATCGGCTTACTGAGTGATTAGCAAGAAAGATTGTGTAGCTCAGTAACCAGAAAGAAACGGTCATAAGGCATTAAGGGTTGACTAATAAAAACGACCCTGATATGATGGTCGGCTCGCTAAAGGATTTGTTATTCTTCTGCGGGAAGCAAGAAAAAGTCAACGAAAATAAAACGTTGACAACAAGTTTTGACTCTGTATAATAGTCAGGCTTAGCGAAGAGAAACTCTTCGGCTCTTTAACAACTTAATCAAAATAATTTGTGTG
>JAPLRW010000204.1 GCA_026398935.1 Methylococcales bacterium | reverse complement strand
GTCCATTCATACGCATCGAAAATTATTACCCACTTAAATGGCTATGCATAAAAAAATACCTTTAAAAATAGGCAGTTGTTTTTTAGCGCTGCTGTTCAGCATGACGAGTCAAGCAGCGATTGGAGACAGTCCTTTGGTTGACGCGTTTGTGGAACAAATGGTCACAAAACACCACTTTGATCGTTTGCAAGTTCAGACTTGGTTACAAGCCGCAGACATTAAACCCGCCATCTTAAAATCCATTAGCGCGCCTGCCGAAGGTATTTCTTGGTATAAATATCGCAAGATATTCATGACAGAAAAACGCATTGAAGGTGGCTTGCGTTTTTGGCAACAAAATGCCGCGACGTTGGATGCCGTTAGTGCGCAAACTGGCGTACCTGCGGCGATTATTGTTGCGATCATTGGTGTTGAAACGCAGTATGGCGGTAATGTCGGCAGCTATCGCGTCATTGATGCCTTATCCACGTTAGGTTTTGCGTATCCTAAACGCAGTGCTTTTTTTCTAAGTGAACTTGAGCACTTTTTATTGCTCTGCCGTGAAGAACAAATAGATCCTTTGAAGCCGTTAGGGTCTTATGCCGGGGCGATGGGCTTTCCACAATTTATGCCCAGCAGTTACCGGAATTTTGCGGTTGATTTTGAGCAGGATAAACACCGGGATATTTGGACGAACCCGCGCGATGCTATTGCCAGTGTGGCAAATTATTTTGTTAAACATCAGTGGCGAAGCGGTGAGGGTGTTTTTGTGCCCGTTATAGCAACAGATGATCAATATAAGGTGGCGATTCGTAAAGAGTTGGAGCCAGATTTAATGCAGGCTGATTTGCAACGATTAGGCATTAATACCACCGCCGTGTTGAAAGCGGACGATAAAGTAAAGTTGTTGTCTTTTGAGCAAGAACAGAGTGAGGAGTTGTGGTTGGGTTTATATAATTATTATGTCATTACGCGTTATAATCACAGTCCTTTATATGCGTTGGCGGTTTTTCAATTAAGTGAGGCTATTGCCGATAGGAAAGCGGGCAATAGTGTACTCAGCGATAAAGCGGCACAACCACTTTAGTACTTTAGGGTAATGATTAAAATACCCGCATTTAACAAAAATTCAGTTTTTTTATAGAGGCTTTACCGGTTAACAATGAAACACACACTATTTGCGCTTAGCGTACTATTCGGTTTTTTTATAGGCAGTTTCCAACCTTTGTTCGCAGGGGACGAGGCTGCGGGTACAAAAAACTCGGCAGTTATTAATGCGGCTGAGACGGTCAATTCGCCAGATGGCATTAAAGACCTGAAAAGCATGACCAAAATAATGATTCCGAGCCCACCGCATATTGCGGGAAGCAGTTTTATTTTGGAAGATTTTAACAGTGGCAAAGTGCTGGCTGAAAAAGAGGCTGATTTAAAGGTTGAACCCGCCAGTTTAACCAAAGTAATGACGGTGTATGTTATTTTTAACGAGCTAAGAAAAGGTACGTTAAAGCTGGATGAGTTGGTAACCATCAGCGAAAATGCATGGCACACTGAAGGCTCAAGGATGTTTGTAAAGGTCAATGAACAAGTCAAAGTTGAAGATTTGTTACAAGGTGTCATGATTCAATCAGGCAACGATGCTAGTGTTGCATTGGCTGAGCGTGTCGCTGGCGATGAAGCGTCTTTTGCCGTGCTGATGAATCAACAAGCGGCTCTTTTAGGGATGACCAATTCGCACTTTAGCAACAGTATGGGTTTACCCCATCCGGATCACTATTCTACCGCGCGTGATTTGGCTAAATTAGCCAGAGCCATTATTAAAGAGTTTCCAGAATATTATCGCTGGGACTCGCAAAAAGAATTTACCTATAACAAAATTAAACAAAACCGGGCATACCGAGGCGGCTGGTTATTGTATGCTGGCATCCGCTAAACGAAATGATATGCGGCTTATTTCCGTGGTTATGGGTACAACCAGTGCGAATGCACGTGCTAACGAAAGCCAGATATTGCTAAATTATGGCTTTAAGTTTTATGAGACGCAACGTCTTTATCCTGCCGGACAAGTGCTTAGTGAATCAAGAGTATGGAAAGGGGATAGTAAAACGGTGTCGTTAGGCTTTCAAGAAGACTTTTATGTTACGGTACCGATTCGTCATTTTAATGATTTAAAAGCCACTATACAGGTGGATAAAAGCAAGGTAGCTCCGATAATCGCGGGCGCCCCAATGGGCATCGTTCGTTTTACATTAGGCGGCGAGCCATATTTTGAACAACCCATCGTAGCGCTGAAAGCGGTCGGTATCGGCGGTTTTTTTAGACGGGTTTATGATGCAGTCTTAATGTTGGTGAAAAGTGATGAGTGATCAAACAGTTTATCTTAATGGGGTTTATTTACCTTTACAGGATGCCAAAATATCCGTTTTGGATCGAGGCTTTTTATTCGGCGACGGCGTCTATGAGGTCATTCCCGTTTATAGCGGCCATATTTTCCGCATTAATGAGCATTTGACGCGTCTTGATAATAGCTTGAAGGCGATTCGCTTAGAAAATCCCCATACCACAGCGGAGTGGCTGGCTATTTTTGAGCCTTTTTTAGATAGCAGCAAAGAGCAATATTTTTACGTGCAGATTACCCGTGGTGCTGCGTCTAAACGGGATCACGCCTTTCCTGAGCAGGTACAGCCGACGGTATTTGTGATGTGTTCCGACATTAAACCTTTTGAAGGTAAGGTGTCTGGCGTTAAAGCCGTCACTCTGGATGATACACGCTGGGAGTTGTGTCAAATTAAAGCCATTACGTTACTGGCGAATATTTTATTGCGCCAAGAAGCGCTTGACCAGGGCTGTGCAGAAGCCATTTTAATTAAACAAGGCTATGTGACTGAGGGTGCGGCCAGTAATGTGTTCATCGTTATTGATGGTGTACTGATGACGCCACTAAACAATGGCGCGATCTTACCGGGCATTACGCGAGATGTCATTTTAGAGTTAGCGAAGCGTAATAATATCCCCTGTAGCGAGCAAGTGATCGCAATGGAAGCGCTTGAGAGTGCCAGTGAAATTTGGGTTACCAGTTCCACGCGTGAAATCATTCCGGTTATTGAATTGGATGGTAAGCCAGTGGCAGACGGTAAGCCAGGAGCACTTTTTAAACAAATGGATGCCTTACTGCAAAATGAGAAGAAAATAAGCTGATGTCTGAAGAAACCTTGTTGGAATTTCCCTGTCAGTTTCCCATAAAAGCCATGGGTAGGCTGGATATTGAGTTTGATCTACTGGTTATTGAGCTTATTCGGCCACATGTCGATGATCTTGATCTTAGCACTGTAAAGTCACGCCCCAGCAGCAGCGGTACTTACCTTGCTGTAACGGTTACCATTGAAGCGCTCAGTAAAAAACAATTAGATGCTATTTACCAGTCGTTATCCGATCATCCTCTCGTATTAATGGCACTGTAAACAGCGTCATCGTCCTATATACTGGTGATGATAGCAGACGCTTAGTCTTGTCATCACTGTATCCATCTACTCGTTAATTCTTCCGCACACGATGAAAGATAAATTACTGCAACGATTTAATTTGCTAACCGAAGATGAGCAGGCCGTTGCGCTCGCTCTAGCCGTAATTTATGCACCAATAACGCAAACACATTTGCAAGAGTTATTAAAAAAAACGCCTGAGTTTAAGATAAAGTCAGCGTTAAATGTTGTACGAGATGCCTTGCAGAAATCCCAACTGATTACCATTACCGCTGATGGTTGGCGGTGTGATCCTCAAGTTGCGGAGACATTAATTAAACAAGCCGTCGAAAAAAGTTGGTTTAAACAGTTGACGGCATTAATTATTGCGGATCGTAATTATTATTATCCCAGCCGCATTAGTGTTTATCACGCTATAAAACAACTCCGGGTTTTTCTGTATCAAGGCAATGAATTGGCCTTCACCGCCAATATTGAACGTTTTCTTGTCGATTATCCACAGCAATTCGCCGAAGTCTTGCATCGGTTATTTTTTGATAACTATGATGCTGCTTGGTTTGCCTCACTGTCAGAACAAATTAGATTTTTAGCACTAAAGTATTATATTGATGTGTGTAGTATTTCTTTATTGGATTGCACTCGGCAGGTTCAGTTACTGGAGCAGTTTTTTGGTTCGGGTCAATCTGAGAGTCCGCTCATTATGCAGGCGGTTATTGAGAAGCGCTTAATGCGCGGTAATTTTAAGGATGCTGAAAATCGATTGCTGGGTGATTCGTCAGCGAAAGGACTGACATTATTGGCTACACTGCGGTTTATGGAAAATCGTAATGATGAAGCGATTGATTTATTTATTGCCGCACTGAAAGTGCATCGTAAAGAAACCGGTAAGCGCACCAGTACACTGAGTGGTTTAGCGGGCTTTCTGTTTACTATGGCGTTATTGCGCAGTCGTACGGCCAGTCATATGGCACTATTAAAACAGTATTTAACGGCGAGTATTAAAAATACGGATACACATGATGCGTTTTATTTACTTAACTTAATATTGCAAGATGCATTGGATCTTTATCACAGTAAAGTAACCATTGAGCAAACCCACTATTTTTTAAAAAGCAGTGATTTTCCGTACGAGCGATTATTTCAAGTATTGCTTTTATATTGGTTAGGTGAAATTGATTCGATCATTAGCAATAAAAAAAATGCGGCCTTTTTAGGGAAATTAGCGGACTATTGTCAGCAAGCAGAACGCTTGGGGTACACTTGGTATGCGGCAGTTAGTGCGGCTACATTGCAACGTTTGGCGTATAAAAACGAGGCGTGTAAGCTTATTGCGCAACGCTACAGCGCATCGGCGTTTAATGAAATCATTGATTTATTGCCACAAGTAGCGGCATGGGAGCGTGCTCTGGAGGCGTTAACCTACCTGAAATCTGCCCCTGCTAATTCGACCGTAACGCATGAATTGCGCATGATTTGGACGCTCAGTTTAACGGGCAACCTGCTTACAATAGAACCCAGAGAACAAAAGTTAGGTAAAAACGGTAATTGGTCAAAAGGACGTCCCATTGCTTTAAAGCGTTTGTATCATGAGCTCACCGATTTTGATTATCTATCCGAGCAAGATCGTCGTATTTGCGCAAAAATTGAACAAAATAAGGAATATGCTTATTACAGCAGCTACAGTAAGGATGTGTATGAGTTCCCCAGTAACGCTATCTTAATGCTGGTAGGACACCCTTTAGTGTTTTGGGCTGATCAGTTACAGTTTCATTCGCCCGTTGATATCAGTGTTGCAGAGCCACAATTATTGGTTAAAGAACAAAATGATATGCTGCATATTTCGTTATTTCCAGAAATAAGCCATCAAGCGATCATCACGCAAAAAACGGCGAGCAATGGCTTACTGTTAACCGTTATTAATGACCAGCATCGGCAAGTGGCCGATATTTTAGGAAAAAATGGCCTAACAGTGCCCGCCAAGGCGCGGCAACAAGTTATTGATTCTATTGCATCTATTGCATCAATGTTAACGGTGCAATCCGATATTGGCGGCACGTCCAGTCACGCTGAAGATGTGCTAGCTGATAGTCGTTTACACATTCATTTGCAGCCAGTCGGGCAGGGCATACAAATAGAGGTTTTTATACAGCCTTTTCAGGAAGGCGGGCCGTTATATAAACCCGGCAACGGTGGCGCAACGGTATTGGCAGATATTGAGGGCAAGCAATTTCAAACCTTACGTGATTTTGCATTGGAAAAGCAACATGTAACGCAGCTATTGAATGATTGTCCGGTACTGGATGCAGAGAGCGACCTTAAATGGGTGTTAGATGACCCTGAGTTAGCATTGGAAGCCTTATTGTATCTGCAAGAGCTGGGTGAGTTTGTCTTGCTGGAATGGCCTAAAGGTAAAAAAATCAAGATCAGTCGCGAAGCAGGGTTGTCGCAAGTGCAATTTTCTGTGCGTAAAGAAAAAGACTGGTTTAGCGTTGAAGGCAGTGTACAGATTGATGATCAGCAAGTCTTGGATATGCAACGTTTAATGACCTTGTTAAATGATTCGCCGGGGCGTTTTTTACGACTTGAAGACGGACAAGTGATTGCACTTACCCGTGAATTACGGCAACGGTTGGACGATTTGTCTGGGTTGGGTGATGTGCATAACGATAAAGTGCGCTTTCATCCCTTGGCGGCACAGGCATTGGATGAAATTACCAGCGGCATGCATATTCATGCCAGCAAGCCGTGGCAAGATCAGTTACGCAAACTGAACGAAACGGTTGATATAAATCCAGAGATTCCCTCTACGTTACAGGGCGATTTACGGGATTACCAGCGCGAAGGCTTTCAATGGATGAGTCGCCTTGCCCATTGGGGTGCTGGTGCCTGTCTTGCGGATGATATGGGCTTAGGTAAAACCGTGCAAGCATTGGCGTTAATCTTGTCGCGTGCGCAAGATGGGCCGACGTTAATTTTGGCACCGACATCCGTGTGTATTAATTGGCTAGAAGAGGCGCAGCGTTTTGCTCCGACATTAAATGTGCAGCAGTTTGGGCTGGGTGATCGCCAAGCGGTACTTGATGCGGCGGGTGCTTTTGATTTAATTATCTGTAGCTATGGGTTGTTGCAAACAGAAGGAGAGAAGTTAGCTGGAAAACAGTGGCATACGTTGGTTGCTGATGAAGCACAAGCCATTAAAAATGCGCTTACCAAACGCTCCAAAGCCGCAATGGCGCTGCAGGCTGATTTTAAATTAATTACCACGGGTACTCCAATTGAAAATCACTTGGGTGAATTGTGGAACTTATTTAATTTCATCAATCCCGGTTTATTAGGCTCTTTACAGAAATTTAATGAACGGTATGCACAGGCGATTGAGAATCAGCATGATCTGGGTACACAAAAACGCCTGAGGAAGTTATTGCGCCCGTTCATTTTGCGGCGGCTTAAAAATGATGTTTTAACGGAATTGCCGTCTCGTACGGAAGTAACGTTACACATTGAGTTGAGTCCAGAAGAGCGGGTTTTTTATGAAGCGTTACGCCGCTCTGCATTGTTATCCATGCAAGCTGCTGTTGATGCGCCGGGGCAGCAACATTTAAAAATACTGGCGGAAATTATGAAATTACGCCGCGCTTGCTGTCATCCACGCTTAGTGATGGATGAAAGCACACTCAGCAGTGCAAAATTGCAGGCATTCGAAGAATTGGTTGATGAATTACTGGAAAATCGTCACAAAGCACTGGTATTTAGTCAGTTTGTTGGGCATTTAAAGCTAATCAGCGAGTTGTTAGATAAAAAAGGTATTCCCTATCATTATTTGGACGGATCAACGCCCGTTGCCAAGCGGAAAATTGCGGTTAATTCTTTTCAGGCAGGTAAAGGTGATTTGTTTTTAATTAGCTTGAAAGCGGGCGGAACAGGCTTAAATTTAACCGCTGCTGATTATGTGATTCACATGGATCCCTGGTGGAATCCTGCGGTAGAAGATCAAGCTTCCGATCGGGCGCATCGTATGGGACAAAAGCGCCCGGTGACGATTTATCGCTTAGTCGCTAAAGATACTATTGAAGATAAAATCGTTGAATTACATAAGCATAAACGCGATCTGGCGAACAGCCTGTTAGAAGGCGGTGAACTGAGTGGCAAACTATCCGTCGAAGCCATGCTCGCCTTGATTAAGGATGTTGACGAGTCTGAGTAAGCCGCTTGCAACAGGGATGCTTAGGTAACGGGCAATTTAAAAAATTCAGATTCGCTGATAATGTCACGGTTGTGTTCAACCCTATCCAAGTAAACTAGGCCTTCAAGATGATCTATCTCATGCTGGAAAACTCTGGCAACAAAGCCTTGTAGTTGCGCTTGTTGTGGTAACCCTGTTTGATCGGTATAGCTAACAGCAATGCGTTGATAGCGGGGCACTAATGCTCTAATGCCGGGAATGCTTAGGCAGCCTTCCCAGTCTTTTTCCATGGTGTCTGCCAGCGTGGTGAATTCTGGGTTAATCATGATCGTCGCAGGCATTTCAGGGGCGTTTGGATACCGTGCTGTTGGCCTAGATGCTACGATAATCATACGTACTGATTCGTAAACTTGTGGCGCCGCTAAACCAACGCCGCCCGCCACATCCAGTGTGTGTAACATGTCATCCATTAAGCGTTTTGCGGCAGGAATGTCATTTAAATGAACTGCCTGTGCAGATTGCCTTAAAATTCGCTCACCCAATTGAGCAATTGCTTTTGTGTCTGCCATAGCGTTAACCTCGTTTAAAAATATACCGACTGTTGCTTTTATTCACAGCTCATCTATGCCTTGATTAGCCAATTGGTCGGCTAATTCGTTGCCAGCATTTCCAGAATGTCCTTTTACCCATAGCCATTTTATCGTGTGTTTTACGGTAACTGCTTCTAATCGACGCCAAAGATCTTCATTTTTAACCGGTTGTTTAGAGGCCGTTTTCCAACCCCGTTTTTTCCAATTAGGCAGCCATTCTGTCATGCCTTGTAATACGTATTTTGAATCCGTATGTAAGTGTACAGTACAGGGCTTTGTTAATGATTCCAGTGCTTGTATTGCGGCCATTAATTCCATGCGATTATTTGTTGTAACGGACTCGCCCCCGTATATTTTTTTTTGGGCAGCGCCGTAGTGTAATGAAACACCCCAGCCACCAGGGCCTGGATTGCCACGGCATGCGCCATCAGTATAAATATGCACTGCTAGCGCGTTAGCGTCGGTAGACGCCGTACGGGCTATTGCTAAATTAGTCATCATTAGTTACGCGTTGTGAAGGTTCATAATTACCTTGGAGTGCTAAACGGATAGGGCTTGTTTGGACGGGGCTTAATGGAATTAAATTATAGCGACGTTTAACGGCTTTAACGGCATAGGCCATACTTAGCAGAGGGTTTCGACTCATTTTAAAGGTTGGGTTAGTGGCATCAATTTGATTGATATTAAATTCAGAACTCAATTTTACTTCAAAATTTAACAGTTTTAACCAGTCGATAATTCTGGTGCGACTAATAAAATGCGCACTCCATGAATAGGATAA
This sequence comes from Methylococcales bacterium, assembly GCA_026398935.1. GTDB lineage: Bacteria > Pseudomonadota > Gammaproteobacteria > Methylococcales > Methylomonadaceae > SXIZ01. The sequence continues at coordinate 9,426 of JAPLRW010000204.1, read as the reverse complement.
TTTTTTATCTAATACAAATTGATAGCGTAACCATAAATTCCAAGGATTAAAGCTCAATATAATAAGCTCACCTTCTGGTTTTAAAATCCGCTCAACCTCTCTCACGGTTTGAAAGCGTCGTTCATCAAATTCTAAAATATGGGGCAGTATGACTAAATCGACACTGGCTGTCTGAATAGGTAAGGCATACGCTTTGGCTTGAATTTTAAGCGCTTCTGGCGAGCCTAAGCGTTTATAGTCTACGATGATGAATTTTTCATACAAAGAGCAATCAATAAACTCATTTTCCCAGTTTAGGCCGCCAATTTGAACCACTGTTTGCTTGCAGCCAACTTGAATGGCTTGTTGTAAATAGGTGGTTTCTAATGCCTGTAGCAGGCGGCCTCTGGGTGTTTGATACCAAGTAAATAAAAAGTCACGTTTCACAATTTAAACTCAAGATGCGATAAGAGAATGGTTTTTAGCCAAAACAAGCTATAATAATTAATCTATAAAAACAAAGGTTAATGCTAGCGTGATGATTATGTTCAATTTTAATAAGTCAATGACGTTTTTGCTTTTATTAAGTGTGTTGCTTGCTACGGGTTGTTCGACTCAATCGCCTAAATCGATTGACACAACTGAGGTATCACCAGAGCCTTCGACGCATCATACCCCGTCTTCTAAAGATTTGCGTCAAAAAAAGCTATCTTGGTTGAAAAATACCAAGCAAAATTTTAATGAGCATGATTTGATTTGGGATCGTTTGCTTTCTTTATATGCCTTGCCGGAGGTTAATGACCCTCGGGTTGAGCGTGAATTAAACTGGTTTTTAGATCATCCTGACTATATAGCCAGAGTTCAGCAGCGTGCAGAACCTTATTTGTATCAAATTCTCAACGAAATTGAAACACAGAATATTCCTGGTGAATTGGCGTTATTACCCATTGTAGAAAGTGCTTTTAAACCTGAAGCGGTATCGAGTGCTTCAGCAGCGGGCTTATGGCAGTTTATGCCAGCGACAGGACTTGATTTTGGCTTAAAACAAAATTGGTGGTATGACGGTCGGCAAGATATTTGTACCTCTACCCAAGCGGCAGCCAGTTATCTAAAAGATTTAAGTGAAGCGTTTGGTGGTGATTGGTTACTGGCATTGGCTTCTTACAATTATGGTAAGGGCAATATTAGAAAAGCGATTGATCGCAATGAATTAAGAGGGGAGCCGACGGATTACTGGTCGTTGCGTAGCTTGCCTGAAGAAACTATGCAATATGTGCCAAAATTACTGGCCATTGCCAAGTTGTTTGCACACGCTGAAGAATACAACATACCCTTACATCCGATTCGGAATAAACCTGTTTTTGAAGTGGTTGATATTGGCTCTCCGCTGTATTTAAGTCAGGCAGCGGCGATGGCGAATACCAATACTGAGCGTTTTTTAAAGCTTAATCCTGCGTATAAGCAAAATGCCACTGCGCCTGATTGACCGCATCATTTGTTGATACCTGTTGCGCAAGTGACCGCATTTAAAGAAAATTTAGGACGTATTCCAGAAGAAGAAAGGGCGCAGGTAACACAGCAGCTTAGAAACCAGCAGTTTGAAATGTTGGCCGCTAGAAGAGCCGTGGAAGCGGAAAAATTAGCGCGTAAGCTGGAAGCCGAAAAAGCAATATTAATGGCGCAGGAAGAAAAGCGAGCACAAGAAGCAATGATTGCCCGTCAAAAAGCCGCAGAAATAGTACTGTCTAAAAAGAGTAAGTCCAACGATACACGACAAGCGAATCTTTACACGGTTAAGAAGAATGGTGGAGTGCTAGTTGCGGCGCGTTCTCTTGCGGTTGATCCTAAAGACCTTGTTGCACAAAGAAACAATAGCGCAGCTCAAAAATCGTTAGTGGTCGGACAAAAACTAACGGATAAACATAAGCCGCAGTTGATTGCGTATAATGCAAGCAGTAATGCGCCACAGACTATTCAACATGTTGTCAAGAAAGGCGATTCATTAACCGGTATTGCTCGAAAATTTAGTGTTTCTGTGGCAGATATTCGTAAATGGAACTCGGCTGTTATGACAACAGGCTTACAGTCTGGTCAAAAAATAAAAGTCATTGTTGATGCGACTTAAGATAATCGTTACATACCTCAATATAGCGTTGTAACTCGCGGAATAATCGCTTCGATTTACCCCCGAATTTCTTTTTAGAGAGTAATTCGGGGGTAACTATACCGCTATTCAATACACCTTACAGTTTTAGCGTTACACTACGAAAGCCTTGTGTGCAACCTAACTGGCCATCATCACTGAGTAATTGTACGTGACTACCCCGTCCGGGATAAAAAATAGCTGCTTCAATATTCAGATCCTGCAAATCAATCTTTTTCAGGTGTTTAAGTTTTCCTGACTGTGTAGACCACGAATACAGTTGCGTTTTTTCGCGCGGGTGTTTTTTACTGGCAAGGTTGTCGTGATAAGGGCCAGCGACAATAAGGTATTTTTGCTTTTTACGCCAACTAATATCTCGGATACTCATGCCTTTTAAATCTAACTCGATTGGGTCGGCAAAATGCGGCGGGTGACCATTGATGACCTCAAAGGGATTAAGTAGCTTAACCAATAACGCCTTACCGTTAACCAGTTTGTCGCGTTTAACCTTGCCACCTTGCAGTGGATTACGAAAGCCAATTAATAAGCCTTTGTCTGGTGTGGCACTCAGTCCTTCAATATTTAACCCCCCCAGACCTTTGGATGGAAGCGTGCGCGCTTGTTTAAATTGATAGGCATCAAAGCGGGCGTCCTGCTCTAACGCATCTATTAAATGGGTCACAACTTGACCTACCGGATGGGCAATAAATTTACCTTGGTCATCTATTTTAAGGGTTAATGCCAATAAGCGTTGTCGAGCGGGACGGTCACGGCCTTTACGGCTGGTGCTGTGTGAGCCAATCCAGAAAAAAGTACCCTCAATTTCAGTCCCGCCTTCTAAATCAATCTCTAAATCCTCCCCCTCAAAAATATCACCCGTAAAAACATCTTTTAGTGCAATGGTTTGTAGTGGGTGTGTAGCAAGCGTGTGCGCATAAATACGCAAGCTGTTATCTTCGTCATCGGCAACGATAAAGTGATCGTTATCCAGGGCGATAGCTGCGGAGGGATTGTGAATGCCGGTATAGTATTGTTTTTTCATAGACTTAAGATGATAACGGAAAACGAGTAAAAAATTCTTGTTGACGGTTAAATAATGCCAGAGTATTTGCTATGTTTAGTGCGCGTGAAATGATAGCCGAATTTAACTCTGAAGCGTAACTCTAGTGTTCACGCGACCTGCCGCCTGTCATCGCCAAGAAACACCACATCGGTTTTTGTATTTTTTGCTTACTTACCCCCTGTTTTTGCCACACCGGCCACTGACATATCCAGCCCTAAATCCCTTGCAGTTTTAACAGATAATAAATCAATCAGTTGTTGCGCACCTGATCCCGCATTACTTCCCGCAGTACCGGTCACGATTTGGGGCACCCAAGCGCCTTGATCCATTGGCTTCCATTTCCAAGCGTTTTTTCTCGGCATTACCCTGACCCTCCAGCATTTGTTTGTTTTTATATTGCTCAGCTTGTTTAGCTTCCAAGGTTGCGACTTCTAAAAATTGCTGTGCTTCGGTTATTTTCTGCGCCTTAATCGCTTCCTGCGCCCATTTGGCTTTTGCGGCTTCTGCTTGTCCCAGTTTTTCTGCGGTAATGGCATCTTGTTCCGCTTTTAAGGCGTTGGCTTGGGCTATTTGTACGGCTTGAATGGATACTTGCCGTTGGGTAATTTGTGCTTCAATGGCAGCATCGTACTGAATTTGATTAATGGTCATGGGCAATAAATTAATGCCAAATACTTTTGCAGCGCTTTCTTGTTCGCGTACCGGAATGCCTCCGGCTAAAACGATTTCAGCCGCATTGACGGTTTTTTCGATACCGGTCAGTGGGTCGGGCACTTTTAAAGAAACTGTACGTGTTTGATAGGTGCCATTTTTGGCTTGATCCTGCATGTATTGCAGTAACAAATTGCGTTTTTCCGCTGCCGACTCGGTAGAGGACATTAATGGGCCGGAGGTATATGCTGCAGATTCAAGTGTGGGTCGAATGATCTGCTGTTCAACAGATTTGATGTTACCAAATTTGCGGTGAATTTTGATCAAATTATCATGATCAATCGGCATTTCCCAAGAAACAACCCCCGATACATTCGCATGACCGCCGTCATTGAAGCGTAATTTTAGACTTTCATTTTTAGGTGCTCCTTGATCTAAAGCAGATGAAAATGAAAATTGTGAACGCATCGGATATTTGGCGACCGATCCAAACCATTGCATATACCACCCCGGCTCTACCGCAGCAACTAACGTTCCGTTAGGGTATTGAATGACCATGATCTCGGTTGAGTCCAGCATCTCCACGCAATTAGAAATAAGCCAGAAAGAGCCTATGACGGCGGAGGCAATACCTGCAAAGGATTTACTTTTGCTTAAAAAAGGCGCTGCTTTAATTGTATTTTCAACGTCGCTCATAATGACCTTCTCTTATAAAAAAACCGCACGAATGACCCTCACGATACGCTAAACGTTTCTTGTATTCAACGAAATATATACGGCCAGTTATATCTTGGCAATAGATAGTGGGGGCGCTTAAAATAATAGCGAAACAATATTACATAGTGACAAATTGGCGGTAATTTTGTATAGTATTGATTCGATATTAATTTTAGGACAGAGGTGATTTATGCGTAACGCTATTTTTTATCATGCAGCTTGTTCTGTTTGTAACAATGCCGAACAATCGCTGTTGGTGGTGCTGGATCGACATAAATTTAAAATAGAATCAGTACACTTAGGCGAACAAAAAACACGGATTCCAGAAGCAGAAGCGGCGGGTGTGAAATCGGTACCCGCTCTAGTATTAGAGGATCAGGTTTTTCATATCAATTTTGGTGCAGCATTGGCTGACCTCAAATAACGGGTAGGTATTGTATGAGCAATTCACCAGAGGACATTAAACACGATAAGTTTTTATTAATTGTCGGTGCCATTGCATTGCTGCTAATAACTGCCGTGCTAATGGAAAAAAGAAATGACAATATCACTACACAACAAAATGCCGCCGCGCCAATGAATATGCGTATGTTAAACAACACCCATTAACACATCCACTCTATGCGGCAGAATTTTTACGCTATGAAACGTTTTTTTCCTGTTCTCACTCTAAATATTGGGAACACCTTTATCCTGCAACATCATCCCACGCCTTATCCAAGCGCTGTGTCGACACGGGATAAGGTGTTTTTAACTGCTGCGCGTACAGTGATACTCTGAATTCCTCCAGCATCCAGCGAAAGGCGTCTTGCTCAGGGTTCATAGGGGCTTGCTTGGTTTTTTGACTGACCTGTTTCCAGTAGCGTATCCAGTATTTTTGTACTTGCTGAGTTTTTAGCGGATCATCTTGCATTTTTTCCAGCCTATACAGTACGGCTTTTAAATAGCGCTCAAACGATTGCAATTGACTGTAAGGCGTATAGCGGATGAAGCCTTTGTACAATAAAAAACTCAGTTGCTCTTTGATGTCTTTAACGATTAAACTCTCTGGTGATAAGCGTTTGAGTTGCAACAGAATTTGTGCATATTGCTGCATGACGGTTTGGAGCAGTTTACCCAGCGTATTAGACACACCCACTAATTGGCCTTTATTGGCTTGTAAAGTGCTCTCAAACGTTTGTTGGTCGCGAATAGTGGTGTGTTCTACAAAAACGTGCAGCATCACCGCATTTAAACAATCTTCCTTATACGACTGTCCCACCCGATCTTTCAGAATAGGGTGCGCGGGTAATTGTTGATAGCTGAGTTCTACTGCTGGTGTGCGCGGAATGTTTTTTAAAATATAGGTGCAATCTTTACGCAGTTGCAGACAAAATAGGCGCATTAAGCCTTGTTTATGCAAACCGTACGCTTTCTCAGGGGTATCAATAATACGTACACCGACACTCTCGCCTTCATCAATAATCGCTGGATAGCCCAAAAAGGTTTGGTTTTGCTGCATAAACTGGTAAGTTTCCGGCAAGGCGGGAAATGCCCACTGGATGCAACCGGTGTAATTGAGTTCGTCGCTGGCGATCTGTTCAAAACTAGCAACGGCTTTCTGCGTGTGCTTGGCTTGTAATTGTTTGAGGTTACGCCCGTAATCAAGAATATGGCCGCTTTCATCGACCACCCGAAAATTCATTTTTAAATGTGCGGGCAGTTCTTCAGGATTCCAGGCATTTAATGGCACAGATTCCCCGGTGAGCTTACGTAGTCTATGGGCTAACCAATCGTAGAGTGAGCCTTTAAAGTCGGGTTCTATTTCTAAGCACTGTATGGCAGTTTGCGGCACGGGTACAAAGTGTTTACGGATTTGTTTTGGTAAGCTTTTAAGTAACGCAACGGCTTTTTCTTGCAACAGTCCTGGCACCAGCCAATCAAATACTTGTTCCTGCATTTGGTTAAGTTGATGCACGGGAATAATCGCCGTGACGCCGTCTTCATCGTGTCCCGGCTCAAAGCGATAGTGCAGGGCGATACTCAAGTTGCCGACTTTTTTATGATCGGGGAAGTCCCATTCATTCACCTTACCCTCTTGCTCGCGGGTCAGGTCGGCTTTGGTTAAAAACAGCAGCTTGGGATTTTCCCGCTCGACGGTTTTTCGCCACTGATCAAGAGTAATGCCATTAACCACCGATTCGGGAAGTTTTTGGTCATAAAAACGGTACAACCATTCTTCATCTTCAATTAAATCCACGCGGCGCGCTTGGTGCTGGATATAGCCGACTTCTTCCAGTAATTGCTGATTGCTGGTAAAGAAGGGAGCATTAGAATGAAATTCATGATTAACCAAGGCGTAGCGAATAAACATCTCGCGCGCCGCTTTCGGATCGACATTTTCATACGGTACTTTACGTTTGGTTTGCAAGGTTAAACCATACAATAAGGTACGTTCATAAATAGCTCCGCGTCCGACTTTCTTTTCCCAATGTGGCTCGTAATAACTTTGTTTAATCAAATGTTGCGCACATTCTTCAATCCATTCCGGCTCAACTTTAGCTACACAGCGCGCATAGACTTTACTGGTTTCCACCTGCTCGGCAGCAATAATCCATTTTGGCCGCTCTTTGTATTGCCCTGAACCTGGGAAGATAAAAAATTTGAGATTACGTGCGCCTAAATATTCAAACTGTTCGTGTTTAAAACCGATATTAGATAATAATCCCGGTAATAAAGCGCGGTGAATATCGGCATAATGTGCTTCGCCGACATCGGTGCCGGGTGCTTTGGGGATGAGCTTAAATTTTAAATCGCTTTTAATCACCTGTACGATTTGTGCATGTATATCGTGCCATTCGATCATGCGCACGTAGGACAAAAAGTTTTCTTGGCAATATTTACGCAACTTGCTATTGGACAAATGTTTTTTCTGCTCGCCAAAGGAGTTCCAGATATTTAGAAAGGTCAGAAAGTCTGAATCTACACCTTTAAATGCGGCGTGTTTAGCATCGGCTTGTGGCAGTTTATCGGCCGGTTTCTCGCGTGGATCTTGAATGCTTAACGCCGCTACAATAACGCTGACCTCACTTAAGCATTGCAGCGTATTCGCCGCCAATAACATTCTGGCGAGCTTAGGGTCGGTGGGGATTTTGGCCAGTTGTTGTCCGACCTCAGTCAACTTTCCGGCCTTATCCAGCGCATTGACTTCTTGTAACGTGCTTTTAGCGTCCCGAATCATTTTGTCATCGGGTGGCTCTAAAAACGGAAAGTCTTCAATGTCGCCCAGTTTTAAGGACAGCATTTGTAACATTACCGCTGATAAATTGGTGCGCAGAATTTCCGGCTCGGTAAATACCGGGCGACTATCAAAATCTTCTTTAGAATACAGTCGAATACAAATACCGTCCGCGACCCGCCCGCAGCGTCCCGCGCGTTGATTGGCACTGGCTTGAGAGATTTTTTCTATTGGCAAGCGTTGGATTTTACTGCGATGGCTGTAGCGGCTGATACGTGCATGCCCCGTATCAATGACGCAGCGAATACCCGGCACGGTCAGTGATGTTTCTGCGACGTTGGTCGCTAACACAATGCGTAAGCCGCCTTTGGGTTTAAACACCCGTTCTTGTTCTGCGACACTGAGCTTTGAATACAGCGGTAAAATTTCACATTTAGACGGGTGGTGTTTTTTGAGCGATTCGGCGGTTTCGCGAATTTCACGTTCGCCATTTAAAAAAATCAGAATATCGCCACGCATATCACGGTGCAATTCATCCACGGCATCTAAAATGGCATTCTGTAAATCATCGCTGGTTTCGTCTTCTTCCTCGGCCTGCTCAATCGGACGGTAACGCATGTCTACCGGATAAGTACGCCCCGATACTTCAATGACTGGCGCATCGTTAAAATGCCGTGAAAAGCTTAATGGATCAATAGTCGCCGAAGTAATGATGACTTTTAAATCGGGGCGTCTGGGCAGTAACCATTTCAAATAACCCAGCAGAAAGTCAATGTTTAAACTGCGCTCATGCGCTTCGTCAATGATGATGGTGTCGTATTGCGACAGATAGGGGTCATTTTGTGATTCGGCCAGTAAAATTCCGTCCGTCATTAGCTTTACCAGTGACTCGGCATGGGTTTTATCATTAAAACGAATTTTATAGCCCACTGCCTGACCAATTTTTTGCCCTAATTCTTCGGCGATCCTATCCGCTACCGTGCGCGCCGCAATCCGTCTGGGTTGCGTATGTCCAATAAATCCCGCGGCACCGCGTCCAATGGATAAGCAAATTTTAGGCAACTGTGTGGTTTTTCCAGAACCGGTTTCGCCGCACACAATGACCACCTGATGATTACGGATTAGCTCGGCAATGTCATCTTTTTTGCCGGTAACCGGTAAATCAGGGAAGTTAAGAGCGGGAATACTGGCAAGACGCCGCTCACGTAAAGCGCACGACGTTTCTAACGCCTCACTGATTTTTAGCAGGCGATCAGGGGATAAGGTGTTTTTTTGCAGCTCGCTACGCAGGCGATCAAGCTGTTTTTTAAAATGATGCCGGTCTTGGTTAAGACACATCGGTAAACGCTGAACAAGTTGTTTAATCTGATCCTGTAGGGTCATGCAACACGCCGAAAAAATAAAGCATTATACGTTAAGTGGCTTGTGTGGCAGGGTAAACGCATTAAAATAATATTTATTTACAATCATATAGTTATAAGCGCAAGAAGCGATCAAAAATTATATGTTATTTTATAAGTATTTGATTTTAAGATAAATAAAAAAAATAAAATACGTTTTTTCTCGGTGGTATAGGACTTTTATTGGTGGCTGGGTGGTTTGAATAGTCATTATCATGTCGTCTTTTTAGGCGGAGGAAATGCGCTGGATACCTTG
>JAPLRW010000021.1 GCA_026398935.1 Methylococcales bacterium | reverse complement strand
GTAAATCCCCTCACTTTCTACAATCAGGTAAGACACCGCCAGAGACTTACACGGCATTGTGGAATACGTTAACTCAGGGGCGCGTTTGGAAGGGTGAGCTTTACAATTACCGTAAGGATGGCGGTGAGTCTATCCAATTCGCCATTATCACACCGCTACGCCAACCGGACGGACGTATTACCCATTTCGTGTCGGTGCAAGAAGACATTACTGAGAAAACACACAACAGTATCGAGTTGGAGCGTCATCGACACCATTTGGAAGACCTAGTCGATTCGCGCACAACAGAGCTGAACAATGCTCGACTGCAGGCTGACGCTGCCAATCAAGCAAAGAGCACTTTCTTAGCTAATATGAGTCACGAAATTCGTACCCCGATGAACGCTATTATTGGCATGAATCATCTGTTACGGCGCGCCGGTGCGACTCCGGAACAAACTGAGCGGCTGGATAAAATTAACAATGCCAGTCAACATTTATTGGCCATTATTAATGATATTCTTGATCTGTCCAAGATCGAAGCTGGCAAATTGCAGTTGGAAAAAACCAACTTTTATTTATCGGCTATTCTCAACAATGTTGCGTCTATTATTACCGAGACGGCACATAACAAAGGCATCACCATCAAAACTGATATGGACTCTGTGCCCCTATGGCTACGTGGTGACCCAACGCGCCTGCGTCAGGCATTACTTAACTATGCTGGCAATGCGGTTAAATTTACCGATAAAGGCAGTATAAGCTTGCATGCTTTGTTATTGGAAGACCGGGGGGATACCTTGTTCGTGCGCTTCGAAGTCGCAGACACGGGTGTTGGTATTACGCCCAGTCAGCAAGCTAATTTATTTCAGGCTTTCGAACAAGCCGACACCTCAACCACGCGCAAATATGGCGGCACGGGTCTTGGGCTCACCATTACCCGACGCCTGGCGCAACTCATGGGGGGTGACGTCGGTGTTGATAGCACACCGGGAGTAGGCAGCATATTTTGGTTCACCGCCTGCTTGCAACGCGGTGTCGGCATCATGCCTACCATAGCAGACGACACAGACAACACGTATGCAGAGATGCATTTGCGTCAGCAGTACAGTGGTGCACGCATTCTGTTGGTAGAAGATAACGCCATTAATCGCGAAGTGGCGCTGGAACTGCTATACGCGGTTGGTTTAGCGGTGGATACGGCTATCGATGGTTTAGAGGCTGTAGAGAAGGTAAAAAACAATGACTATGATTTAATTCTAATGGATATGCAAATGCCCAATATGGATGGTGTAGAAGCCACTCTGGCTATTCGTGCATTGGCGGGCTGGGAAGAGAAACCCATCGTGGCAATGACCGCTAATGCCTTTGATGAAGATCGCCGTACTTGCGAAACTGCGGGTATGAATGGCTTTGTTGCTAAGCCGGTAGAGCCAGAATTACTTTACAGCGCCCTGCTAAAATGGCTACCCGTCGGGACGGCTTGTGTGTCGACACCTTTGTTTACCGCAGTACCTCTACCGCCAATGATGCGTGTACAGACAACAACTGAAGCCACTTTGGCTCGATTAGCCCGCCTACCTGGATTCGATATAACGCGCGGTTTAGCCGTTTTGCCCAATAATACTGAAAAGTATTTGAACCTATTGAGCCGTTTTGTCGACTCACATGCTGACGATATGGCTCGGCTGACTGACAGCCTAATCGATGGTGATCACATTACCGCTAAACGTTTAGCACATACGCTCAAGGGGACAGGGGCTATGCTGGGTGCTAGTTACTTATCGGAAATGGCGGAACAATTGGATGATCGATTACGAGCGAGCGAAGCCGGGAGTATTTGTGGCGACGATATTCGTTCTGAAATGGAGGCAGTCAATTTCGCGTTCATTGCCTTGTCAGCTGCTTTGAAAGCCGACTGATAGGGTGATGACGGTAATAATTTCGGTAACTACTCACTCTGTGAACAGGAAGTTGCAGAGCGTTACCAAAAACGGGTGCAAAAATGGACGCGCGAGGCGGGATTGCCTATAGGAAAAAGCCTTGCCAACTTGAACCTCGGTGAATTTGACGCAGCCGTACAACAGCAGGTTCTTGCACTGAAAGATCACCCGGAATGGGCACAACGAGCAGGCAATGTATTACTGATCGGGCCATCGGGCGTTGGCAAATCACACATTGCTGCCGCCATTGCCCATCGATTAATTGAGCAAAACATACGCGTTAAATGGTGCACCGCCGTGGCATTAGTCCAAAGCCTACAACAAGCTAAGCGCGACCTCGACTTAATGACTGCCATGACCCGTTTGGACAAATACCAAGTCTTGGTCATTGATGATATTGGCTATGTCAAGAAGACTGATGCTGAAACCCAGGTGCTGTTTGAATTTATCGCCCATCGCTATGAGAGTGGTAGCTTGGTTATAACCTCAAATCAGCCCTTTAGCCAATGGGATCAAATTTTTCCGGACACTATGATGACCGTGGCAGCAATTGACAGAATTATCCACCACGCCAGCATTATTGAAATAGAAGGAGAAAGTTATCGCAAAAAACAAAGCCTAAAAAACTAACCTATTTTTTCAACTACAACCGGCCAAGG
>JAPLRW010000147.1 GCA_026398935.1 Methylococcales bacterium | reverse complement strand
TGCATGACTGTTTGACTATGCTGGTTATTTGCATAAATAGCATATCGCCTAAAACAGTCACTAAGCGAAATAATAAAGATGTAATGAGCGTGAACTCTGCACTCAGTTCGATACTTGAAATGGACATTGCTTACAGTGGCGCGTGTAACAAATACGGCTGATGCATGGGGTTAGAGGAAACCTGTAAGGTTTTATTAATCCACTGGGCTTCAATAACGAACAATTGATAACGCGACACTAATTGATTTTTAATACGATCTGCTCTACGCGCCGTCAGAAACACAAATGCAGCAGCCGAGTCTGGCGACCAAGTAATAACGGACACCGTTGAATTGATGTTGTAGTTAATTAGAAATAACCCTTGATCGTTAGTAATAATAAATACGGGTTTTCGATTCATTTCTATTTACCTGCTGAAGTAGAGTGGTGCAAGATGCAATCCCGTGTGATTCGGGTGGTTTTGGTCTGGCGTTTATTCTTTAGTGAATCTCACTGAGTCCAGAAGCGTACACGAAATAACTTGAACAAGCTGAGTCGAAAAGCGCGTGGGTTGTTAACATTGATTGACGACACATAAATTGCTTAAGTTATTTCGTGTTAGCTCTGAGCTAATACCGATTATTGGGACTCATAATCGGCGTTAGCTGAGCATTGTTTCACTAGAGTCTAAATATAATTATTTTCCCCCGTGCTTACCCCTATGTCCGTGGTGCTCAAAATTAAAGCCTTTATCGAAGATGGTGCGTTGTTCAGGTGTTAGTGTTTCATAGAAAATTTTGGTAGCGGCAAGACGGGCTTCCTGTCTAACGATATGTTCTTTAGAAAATTCCAGCATTTTTTCCATGCGTTCAGGTGCTGGTAAATTAGCCAGTGACTTGAAGTCTGGGTGTTTTTCTTCTTCGTTTTTAGGCCCGCCCTTTATTTTATCTGCCCAGTCTGTCCAAGCGGCTGCTTGATTTTCGTTAAGCTTGAGGTCGGATTTAAGCGCTTCCAAACATTTTTCTTTTCTTGCTTTGCGATCACATTTTTTGGCTGCTGATACGGATTGGTTAGACGCTGGCGTATTCACAGGTTCTGCTGATACCGCATGAGCTGTCATTAAGCCAGATAGAGACAGCAAGAGTAGGGCAGTTTTAGATAACTGTTTCATGGTTACTTCCTTAGTGTTGAAAAAAGCATTAAAAATACCTTTCTTGATTAAAAACTCATAAAAACAGAGAGCATGCCTAAATGGTGCATGGTTGCATTAACGTGGTTGGCATCATCAATATACTGGTTTAAATAGCCCAATTCCGTCCTGATGTTATTATTAAATGCCCAGCCCATACCTGCAAACGCGCGGTTTTGATCGAAGCCGGATTTCCCACCCCAATTCGTGGTATTCACCCGATAAAATGCTTCATCCCACGTGATAAAACTTAAACGTTTCTCGAAATCAAACGGGTGTGAAAATTTAATCATTTGTCTGGGGCGTTCTCGAATCTGTTCACTCTGACCAAAATTGCTTTCCCACATGGTTCTAAACATAATGGTACCTATGCTGGTGGGCAGGTTATAGCGAAAGGCTGGCCAAAGATCTTGCTGAGAAATGTACGCTTTACCGATATTGTGTGTGGGCAGCCAAGTATAGCCAGCCCAGATGGTTGCCCGATCACTGATTGAATAACCAATAGCGGTACGGATCATGCCTTGATACCAATTATTAAAGTCACCATCAAACCGGGTTTGCCCTTCCACCCAGAGTTGGCCTTTCTCAAGTGAGGGGTCTATGATTTTTAAGCTACCTTCTCCGACAACCTGCATCCACGCGCCGCTATCTTCGACCAGTTCGCCGGCGTGAGCAGATTGGAAAGGCGTTGTTGCTTGCAAAAGTAGCATTGTGCTGCTTAGAAAATAGGTACAAAATTTACGGATCATTACTGGAGAATCCTCTGGTGGCAATAATAATGTTATAGGCTTAAAAACAACCTGTTAAAAGCGGGTTGATTTTTTGATAATCAACAGAACATCACGAATAAATGTTCCTTTAACCACATGTTAATAATGCTTTAGCAAAAAATGCGCCAGGGTTTAAAAATATAAAAATAGTGTTTTAAAACAATTTCTTGTAATGAAATTATGCGGACTGTTACATAAGTAAGCGGATTGATTGGTTGATAGTAACCTATCGTACTGGTTCATTTGGTTCTCTACTTGTTGCCGCCAATACCCGCAAGGGATTAGCGTCAGTCAGCCAGCATGAATGTCATCTGTATTTAAATACCATTAAGGTAATATCATCTTCAAACGTGGTTCTTTGGCAAAACTGTTGTAATGCGGCAACGAGTGCGTCAATAATCGCTTGTGGTGATGCCTGTGCCTGTTCCCTGAAAATGGCTTTAACCCGTTCTACACCAAAAAACGCGTGTTGGGCATTTTCAGCTTCGATTAAGCCGTCGGTATAAAAAAGTATCACATCGCCTTGTGCCAGTGTGGCGGTTTTTTCCTCAAAAATAATGTTTTTTCGTACGCCGAATATCAAGCCTTCGGCATCCAACGCCTGAAAGTCGTGTTGCGCATGACGGAGTAACAGCGGCGGTGGGTGTCCGGCATTGGCGTATTTTATTTGGTGGGTATTACTGTCTAGGTGCAAGTAAAACAGTGTGATGAAGTAGTCTGATTTATCTAAGTCGTCAAAGAGAAAATTATTTAACACGCCCAGCGTTTCGGCAGGACTGGCTAATAAGTTGGTTTGCGCTCGGAGCGCACTTCGGGTTTCAACCATAAACAGAGCCGGGCCGATGGAATGCCCGGAAACATCCGCAATAACCAAGGCCAGTTGGGTTTCGTGTCGAAAAAAATAATCAAAATAATCGCCGCCCACCTTATCGGCGGGGAGACAAAGTCCGGTTACTTCAATATCAGCTGTTTTAATAGGGGCTGCGGGGGATAAGGTGGTTTGAATGTGTTGGGCAATTTTAATTTCATTCTGCGCAATGGCTAAGTTAATCTGTGCTTGGCGAATTTGCTGTTCAGCAGTTTTTCGTCCGGAAATGTCGTGAATAAAGCCGCTAAAAATATACGCATTACCTTGTTTTAAGGGTGAAATACTCACCTCAACGGGGAATTCAGTGCCATCACGGCGTAAAGCGATTTGCTCTGATTGTTTATTAAGTAAAGTGCTAATACCGCTGCGTAAAAATAGCTGTAAACCCTCACGCAGAGCGGCGCTGAAGCGTGGTGGGATAATTAATTCATCAAGACGCCGACCAATCGCCTCCGAGCTTGACCAGCCAAACATTTTTTCAGCGCGGTTATTCCAATCGGTAATGATGCCGTAAGAATCCATGATGACAATGGCACTTATAGAGCTATCGATAATCAAGCGCGTGCGTTTTTCAGAGGCGATAAGTGCATCCTGGATATGCACTCTGGCGGTAATGTCTCGGTCTACACCGCGCCATTTGAGCAATTTTCCTTGCGTATTGAAAAGGGGTAATCCGGTGGATTCGGTGATGATTTCTTGCCCGTTTTTATGTTGATAATGGTTAATCAAGGCATAAAAAGCCTGTTGGCTGGTGGTGTAAACGTGTTGAACGGCTTTATCTTGCGTGGTTAAAAATTCCGTGTAATGTTTACCGATAATTTTATCTGGGCTGAACCCTAAAATTTGTTTGACGGCGATACTGCTGTAGAGGTAAAAACCGCTGGGATCTTGTTCCCATAGCCATTCGCCAGTCATTTCGGCCATTTGTCGAAAGCGCTCTTCACTGTCGATCAGTGCTTTTTTGTCCGCGTTGTCTTCTTTATCGATAGCAGCCTGCATGATCTCGCCTCGGCTATTTTTACAGCATTAATGCTTGCAGGGTTAACCACTCTCACCATGCCAGCAGTCGCCTTAAACTGTTATGACTTAAGTGGTGTTTTCTCTAATAATACCTGTTCAACACGCAGTAAATCCGCGTGGGTATCAACGCCTGCTGGGGGTGTTTTGGCGACAATTTTTACCAATACACTTTCACCTTGCCATAAAATTCGCAGTTGTTCCAGACATTCGATCTGTTCTAAGGGGGACGCTGGCCATTGGCAATAGCGTTTTAGAAAGGCAACCCGGTACGCATATAAGCCAATATGCCGATAATGTGGCATTAATGGTGACAGGTGTGCTTGGGTTTTTGCGAATAAATCTCGATCCCAGGGGATTGTTGCACGGCTAAAATACAGCGCGTAACCCTGATGATTTAAGACCACCTTCACGGCATTGGGATTAAAAAGTTCTTCAGGGTCATGAATGGTGGCAGCTAAGGTGGCAATGCCCGCTTGTTGCTGAGCGGCTAATGCGTCCGCAAGGTCACGAATATAACTGGCAGGGATTAAAGGCTCATCACCTTGTAAATTAACAATGATTTGCTCATCGTCCCAGCCGCATAGCGCTGCTACTTCGGCAATGCGTTCCGTGCCGCTTTGATGCTGATCACTGGTCATAACGGCTTTTATGCCGAGGGCGCTTACTGCATCGAAGATACGCAGATCATCTGTTGCCACCACGACTTCATCAGCATCCGCTTCCAAGGCACGTTCACAAACATGGGCAATCATCGGTTTGCCTGCAATGGCTAACAATGGTTTGCCTGGTAAGCGCGAGGAGGCATAGCGAGCGGGTATAACGACGTTAAAGGCGGTCATATTATTTTAACGCGTCGTATTCTTCAAGGCTGATGTGTCTGGCTTCATCTTCCAGCATAACCGGAATATCATCCCGAATAGGGAACGCTAAACGATCCGCTTTGCAAATCAGTTCCTGTTTCTGTTTTTGGTAACGTAATGGGCTTTTGCACAGTGGGCAGGCCAGAATGTCAAGTAAATTAGTATCCATGCGTTTTCTCTTGTAGTAAATGTAAAAGTTGTTGGGTAAAACGTGACTCAAGTTCCACGTTAATCGGGACGTACCAGTGTTGCTTCGTGCAAAATGCGCGGCATTTTACAGCGTCTTTTTCAGTCATTAATACGGGTAAAACATCGTTATACAGCACGTCAGTTGCTTGGTAGTGATAATGATCGGGGAAAATAGTCGGTGTGTGGTGGATGCCGACGCTATGCAACAGATTAAAAAAACGTTGCGGATTACCAATGCCTGCCAGTGCATGGACGGGCGTATTACAAAAGTGCGCTAATGGTTTTTCTTCTCCTGACTGTAAGTTGATAGCAACCTCGGCGCGTATCTGCATCGCCCATTCAGCGGGTTGCAACGGAGAGCCATTAACGACTACAAAATCAACATCTTGTAAACGGCTGGTGGGTTCTCTTAATGGGCCGGCGGGTAAGCAATAGCCATTCCCTAAGCGGCGCTCACCATCAATGACAGCAATTTCAATATCTCGCTGTAACGCATAATGTTGCAGGCCATCGTCAGAAATAATGACATTACAATCCGTTTCTGCCAGCAATTGTTGCGCGGCGTTACTGCGCACTGCGTCCACGGCAACGGGGCAGTTGCTTCTAGTGGCGATCATAACCGCTTCATCGCCAACATGATCAGGGTTGCTGGTTGCATAAACCCGTTGCGGCCATTGGGTCGCTTTGCCACCATAACCGCGACTGATAATGCCGGGCTTATAACCTGCGTTGTTCAGTGCTTGTGCCAGATAAATAACCAGGGGTGATTTACCCGTTCCACCTACGCTCAAATTGCCGACAATAATCACGGGTACGGGCAGTTTGACAGATTTAAGATAACCTGATTGATACAAAAAGCGTCGGCAGGCGGCGCTGGTTTTGAAGATCGCGCTTAAAAAGACTAACCAAAAGCTGGGGGTATCTTTTTTATACCAGACGGTTTCAATCCACGTTTGTAACGATTTTTTCATTCGGCGTCGCTAGTGTCCCGCTGCTTAGCGGTTAAAGATTGTTGTTAGCATAAAGAAAATCAGCCGTTAAAACACGGTATCAGCCAACCATCGGTTTTTATTAATTCAAACACGCGTCATCCTGTAGAAACATTAAGAGTGCCCGATATTTTAACGCAATGCTTCGGGTTTGTTTGGTTTTTCACTGGAAATCGCTTGGGTGCTTACGTGTTTTTGCCAATGCGTTGGACGAGATAATCGCTGTTTATGCCGTTATGTAACTGTCTTTTTACGCTTGAAGTCCCAGTAGTAACTAAAGGCGATAATACCCACAGCGAACAATAAAATTTGCCACATGTATTCTTCGATATACGCTGCAAAAACTGCCATGACCGCTAGAAATATACCGGCAAAGCTAAAACGCCAGCCTAGTCGAATGCCGTCCAAATAAGTGGTTAGCGCGAGAATGAGTAGGACGACTAAGCCAGTTGATTCCGGGGTTATTCTACCGGTATGGTAAAAACCATACACGATGAGTACGGCAACAAAACCACCGAGCCAGTGCAGTATTTGCAGGGTGATTTCTTTTTTTAATTCAACGCCATCATTGTCATTGTCGCCTTCAATAATGTTGGAAACAATGGCCGTTGCGCCAAATAAAATCATCATCAGCAACCAGTATGAATGGCTTTTAACCGGTGAAATATCCGAAATAGCAACGCCCAATAACGATAAGAGCAGGAGCACTATAAACAAGTTATGGGTGGTTAATAGCTTTTTTAGAGTCATATTTTTTAAAAATGGGTAGGTAGGCTTGATGGTTAAGTTATGGCGGCGTGTTGGTTGGCTCAAGGCGCGTGATCTGTCCATGCTCGTCAAAATAAACGGTGATGGCAGATGCCTGCCGACAGTGTTGTAGTTCGTCATTATTAACCTTATAAAAGGCACACAAATCAGTGTCATTAACCAATATATTGGCGGCTGGAATCACGGCTTGCTTGCGTAGCGAGTGATAGAGTACCCAACATACCCACAACATAGCAATAACCAGTAAGGTCATGCCGTAAATTTCTAATAGTTGCAACAGGCTTTTGTAACCACCAAACCAGCGCATTTCGGTGACCAGTTTTTTATCGCCCATTAACCAACCACTGAGCGTGAATAGCGGAAATAACAGATAAATCCACATTAACCAGCAGGTAACTAAGACCAGTAAACCACTGATGCGTTTGCCTAGCGTTTGTAACTGCGGGTTATTAATAATGTATGCTTTCATTTTTTACGCAAGCCCCGGTCGACAGTGACCCATATGGCACGTTGTCCGCGCTTTTTTCGGATAGCTCGGACAGTGCCGACAATCGTAGTGCCAATATTAATCAGCCAGTAAACGATGGGATACCAGATCATCCAGTAATAATAACGCGCCGTGCCGCCTGTTAAGTATTCATAGCGTGAATCAATCGCAAGACTAACGCCAAATTGAATGAGACAAGTTAAGCTGAGTAACATACTCGTCCAGCTAGGGCTTAAGTCATGCAGTGATTCGGTGGTGGGTTCGGTGAACAATTCAACCGCACCGCAGAGCAAGCTGAGTAACATCAAAAAAGACCAGATAATGCTAATCAGACATTCGATATATAGCGGCCACATGCTGTGTGACGACCAGCGAAATAGCGCACGAAAATAACGCAGTAAAACTTCAGAGCCACCTTGCGCCCAGCGTACCCGTTGTTTCCATAAACCTTGCAGCGTTTCGGGCATCAATACCCAACATAAGGCGTTGGGTTCGTACAGAATAGACCAGCCCGCCAGTTGTAATTTCCAGCTAATGTCGATGTCTTCGGTGATCATGTCGTTACTCCAGTAACCGACATCGTGTAACGCTGATTTGCGAAAAGCGGCAATAACCCCAGACACGGTAAATACTCTGCCATAGGTGCGTTGCGCGCGCTTAATCATACCAACAATCGCCGAAAATTCGCCCACCTGAATACGCCCCAATAAGGTGGAGCGATTCCGAATGCGTGGATTACCCGTAATGGCACCCACGCCGGGATTAGTAAGGAAAGGCTTTACCATCCATGCAACGGCTTCGGGTGCTAGTAGCGCGTCACCATCGATACAAATGAGTAGTTCACTATTGGCCAGCAGTGCCGCAGTGCGTAGCCCCATGGCTTTGCCTTGATTGGTGTGCAGGTTAACCACCCGTAGTTGCGGATGTTGCTGCGCTAATTCCAGTAAAATGGCGAGTGTATTGTCTTTACTGCCATCGTTAATGGCAATGATTTCAATGTTAGGGTATTTTTGCTGTAGCAGTACGTCTATCGTTTCACGAATATTGTCCGCCTCGTTGTAGCAGGGAATCAAAATGGAAACGGGGGGATAATCGCCTAATTCCGGCAGGTTTTCACTATTGCCCCGTTGTGACCATTCATAACGAAAATAAAAAATAATCGCCCCAAACATCCATATATACGCCATGAATAAGGGATAGTAATAAATAAACTCTTCAATAAAATCATTAAAGGCTATCCAGTTTTGTGTCAAGTCTTGCCACTGCTCGGTGAGTGGTGTGGTTAATGCTGACCAAAAGGTATTAAAAGTAAGTGGCATGGTCGTTTACGGTAATGCGGGAAGGGATAGATGTTTTTGTAAATCAAGCAGGCGCGGCTGATCCTCATAAACATTATCGGGATAATAGCCAATATGCAGCGCCCCTTGTTTTTTGAGTAAGCCTAATTGCGCAATAAAAACCGGCATAGGTACGTTTTTCTTTGCTTTCCAGTCCACGGCTTGTAATTCAAATACAGTTTTTTTCAAGCCATTGGGATGGCGTGCTACGGCTTGGGTTAATTGGCCTAACCATTGGGTGGGATTTTTGGCTTCTTCCATAAACGGCATGGCTTCAATAGCAACGTAATCATAATGCTTTAAAAATGAACTGAACGATTGCGCGTACCATTCTTCACTGTAAGGTTTTAATAACGGCAATGCGTAGATATTACGGGCGGTTTTTATGCCGGGACGGTTCATACGGACACGGCTGGCTAATTCATCGGTGAATTGATTAATCAGTTCAGTTTTATGTTGCGCCCATTTCATGCGCATGGCACTGGTTGCGTGTAGCGCCTCAAATTGATTAGGCAGTCCCCATACCTCATGCGCATAGGCGAGTGCTTGGGGGGACACATCTTCAAAGTCGGATAATATGCCATCATCATGAAACAGTACGCCATCAAAATTACAATACTGCCCTAAATCTTCATAGATGTCCGCGACAAACTGACGGGCTTCAGGATTAAACGGTGACAGGCGTGTGTAAATATGGCTGGATTTTTGGGCTTTACCGTCACGCCATTCCTGAACATACCAAGAGTCAGGTAAGTTCGCCTGATACGCCATGATAGGTAGCCACGCGTAGACTCTGACGTTGGCGCGGCGTTTTAATTGCCATGCGACGCGGTTAAATAAATCTTGTTTAACCGGCAAATGGCGATTGGGGAAATATAAGGCATCTGCATTGCCATCACCATCGGGATCGGCGTACGCTTGCAGAAACACAGTGTTGATGTGCATGTCTTTGATGCGTTGGATTAACAGATCAATGTTATGTTCGGTTTGCTTAGCGTCGTTATCGTACAGATAATCCATATCCAGATGCGCAACACGCAATGATCTATCGCCGCGTAATCCTGTAACAATTTTGATAAATTGTTTGATCTCAGGATTGTCCACCAAAATTAAACGGTGCAACGCGTTGATATTGGCTAAAGTATTCGCGCCATCAACCAGTCCCATGGTCATGCTCATGCCAGCATCCTTTGCCGCGGCTAAGCCTATTTCATTGTACTCACCGTACGGCCACACCATCACTCTGGGTCGAATCCCAACATGTTGCAAAATAAATTCGGCGCTTTTGTTTAAGGCAGTATGAATGCGCTCACGATATTGCTCCTCAGATTCATAAGACAACATCGGGTCATCATAGAGACGCGTTACCGCGGCAGCTTGTGAGTTACCATAGGGATTGGCCATTTTTTCGGAATGCAGATCGTAGGTGTGAGACGCGATTTCAACCAGACCCGACTGGGCGAGTTCCCTGACTTGTGCCCACGTAAGCAAAGATTTTCCTGGCTCATCTGGCGGTTCTTTGCCATCCATCCAGCTACCAACCAAGGCCAGCGTGGCGGAATAATGGTATTTTTTTAACAGCGGAAAAACGCGGGTATAAAAACTTTGATAGCCATCGTCAAAGGTTAATAGTACCGCTTTGTCGGGTAATGTTTCTCGGCCAGCGGCAGCGTCAAAGACATTTTGCACACTGATAATGGTATAGCCATTTTTTTTCAGCCATTGCCATTGTTCTTCAAGATGGTCAACGCTAACATCCATACGGTTAAATGGTGGCTTGGCACCTTCTGCGCCGACAATATCATGGTAATTTAGCACTAAAAAACTATGATCTTTGGCGTGCGTAATGCCACTTAAACTCATTAATAACGTTAAGACGATGCTCGTGATGAGGCCATTTAAGACAGTAAGCTTATGAGACATAACGATGAAAGAAGGCATTGATTGAGCTGGGTGTTGGTTAATTAAACAAGAAGCGTTAGGAATAAAATAATCTCAACGGTGTAAGCATAAACTAGTAGCTGTCAGAATCGTGGATAATCTACTTTTTAAGGACGAGGTTAGTGTGATTATACAAGCCGATGACAATTTGTTGGTAGTGTAGCCTTAAATGCGCTACTTTGTAGAGCAAAGTTTTTAACTGCGCTAGGCTTGAATTGGGTAAAATGGCATGAACTTAGTTTATTAAAAGAATCAATGTGAAAGCAGAATTAAAAAATGTAGTTCAAGCACGAATCCCAACGCGACATGGGGATTTTGTGTTGCATTATTTTAGTAATAATCGCGATAAAAAAGAGCACTTGGCGATGGTCATGGGTGACGTTGCTGGTTGCCATAATGTCCCCGTCAGAATTCATTCGGAATGTTTGACCGGAGATGTGTTCGGTTCACGGCGTTGTGATTGCGGCGAGCAGTTAGAGTTAGCCTTACAATTAATTAATGCGCATGGGCATGGTATATTGATTTATTTACGCCAGGAAGGGCGTGGTATTGGCTTGTTAAAGAAATTACAGGCGTATAACTTGCAAGATGAAGGCATGGACACTGTTGACGCAAACGTACATTTAGGCCATCTGGCCGATGAGCGAGAGTATGATTTTGCCGCGTTGATTTTAGAAAATCTCCAAGTGGCGTCGGTTAATTTAATGACCAATAATCCCAAAAAAATAACTGCACTGCGTGCGCTGGATGTCACCGTTAATGAGCGCATTGCGATTGAAGTGCCTGCACACGCCGATAATCAAACGTACTTAAAAACCAAAGCAGATAAAATGTCACATTTATTGTTTGGCAAAAATAAATAGCCGTGTGTGTATGGTTGAAGACCATAATAAATAGTGCCGCCACTTGCCCGAAAAATTGGTTTTGATTGTTGCTGGTTGCTTGAGTGAGTGACAGGTCTGTGTGTGACCTTGATGATGGGTATGCTTTAAAAGAGCTGGTTAGAGCAAAGGATATATGCCGCATCCACCAAAAATATAGAAACTCAGTACAAATAAAATAGACGCATGCGTTGCCATTAAAACCGAGCTGTTACGGCTTTTAAATATTACATACGCTAATACGCCTAAGCTCAATGCTAGAACTGTTAACCAATGAACAAAATTAGCCATATCCTCTGGGTTATGAATAAATGGGTAGGTATACGCTAAAACTTGCTCTTCAAACAACGTAACACAGAATAAAAATACGGAGAAAAATGTAATTAAATCTGCGGTAGAATTTTGCCGTGATTTCTTAACAACTTGAGGGTTTATCATTAATTGTATTTCGCCCTGTTTTAGAATAAAGGCATCCGTTATACCTCTATTTCTGGACTCAATGATGAGATCGTGTCGGGTAAAAATATAGGTATTGACGCCTTTTTTATTGGATATTGTCTGAATAGCTATATTTTTCTGGTGGTAGCTTAATATGCCCTGTACAGAATAAGGAGATAAAAGAAAAGGATGGTTTTTAAATAATGAAGTTGGCATTGTAACTAAAACATGATCGCGACCATCGGTAACATCAATATCTTGAATTCTTGCCGCAAGACTATTTTGTTTTGGTTTAGCTGCGGAGTCATTAAGGAAAAACTGCTCTAATATTTTCATAAAAGGTATAGCGCAGAAAAGCAGCAAATAAGTCGCAACCGCATATTCAAAAGTATCTTTCACTGTCAGATCAAATATCATACTTAATTCCTTTGTACCACTTCAGCGCTCAAGTTATAGCCCGGTTTTACTCTTACTTGATTCAGGAATGGATTGTGACATGGGGTTTTACAACTATATTCAGTACCTTTATGAATGCGGATTTTAAACCTTGTGTTGCTAAAAGTTATGTGTGATTTTAGTCGGGTAGGGTGCATTCCATGCACTAAATAACAGACAGGGTGCGTGGAACGCACCCTACACAGCGGCATATTATTAAACCTTCATTCCTTGTCAACGATTTAGTTATTGACAAAATTACGGAGAAAAACTTGGATCATACTACCCACAATAAAATTGTTGCTTTCATTGGGTCAATTGCCGATGACTGCCTCAGGGATGTATTTGTACGCGGAAAATACCGCGACAACACCAACCACTGATCATTCATCAAAGCCAATAAAATCCCAGACATCGTATACAAAACTGTTTTTAGGGTTTTCGATTTCGGGAACGCCTTGTGGATAATTAAGATTAAACACTTGCTTTGCATCATTGGCAAGATTGGTTAAACCCATTTCGGTGTAGGCTTCTTGCATGATTTGCAGCGCGTAGGGAACGGCAGGGGTGCGCTGATAGTCTTTAAGGATGGTATTTGCACGACTGACGGCGGCAACATACGCTTTACGTTTTAAATAATATTGTCCGATGCGGGCTTCGTGCATGGCAATGTTATTTTTTAAGGAAACCATGCGCTGCCGAGCATCCGGTACATACTTACTGTTCGGAAAGCGGCGGACTAAGTCGTTAAAAATGTTGTACGCTTCTTGCGCGCTGTTTACGTCACGTTGCGAGCTGTCCGTGGGTAAAAAACGATCCATGATGCCAATGCCGCGATTATAGCTAACCAAGCCTTTTAGATAATAGGCGTAGTCTACGCTGGGGTTGCGTGGGTTGATTTTAACAAATCGGTCAGCGGCAGCCAGTGCGCCTTCAGCATCACCATTTTTATGATAAGCATACGCTAGATCAAGCTGTGTTTGTGCAGAATATTCGCCAAAAGGATAGCGCGCTTCTAATGCTTCGTAGAGTTTAACGGCCTTGTCATAATTTTCTTTCTGCAGTGCCTCCTTGGCTTGCTTATGAAATTGTGCTTCATTGTAGCCTGCAAATTCATCCTCAGTGCTACTGGAACTTTTGGAGCCAAACATTTCGCAACCGTTTAAAAAGAGCGTTAAACAGCAAATTAATAGCGTTTTTATCAAAAGAAATCGCATAGTAGTGACGACACGTTGTATTATTAGAAGTTTTCTTACAGAAAAATAGCGGTATTGATCGATTGCCCTTGTTGGCAATGTCATTAGCCGCCTTATATAGCCTGTGAGTATAACGTAACATTAGGGTAATCAGAAGAACTTGTTATGATCAAATTAGTAGAAACAGTGCCAGACGATCTCGCCGGATTGCGCGTAGATCAAGTATTAGCCGAGCTCTTTCCCGATTACTCGCGCAGTAAATTACAGATTTGGATGAAGGCGGGACGGGTATTGGTTAATGGCGTCGCGCTAAAACCTAAAGACCGGTTGGAAGGCGGGGAGAGCATTGAAGTGGATGCCGAGCCTGAGGTGGTTATTCGCTGTGACGCGGAAAATATCCCTTTAGATATTATCTTTGAAGATGAATCGTTGCTGATTGTGAATAAACCCGCTGGCTTGGTAGTGCATCCTGCCATCGGTAACTGGCAAGGGACGTTGCAAAATGCTTTGTTGCATCATTTACCCAGTTTGGCGACGTTGCCGCGCGCGGGTATTGTGCATCGTATTGATAAAGACACCAGCGGCTTGTTAATGGTGGCTAAAACCTTGCAGGCGCACCATTCGTTAACGGATCAGTTACAAGAGCGCAGTATCCATCGTGAGTATAGGGCGATTAGCAAAGGACGTATGATTTCCGGCGGCACGGTGGATGAACCGATTGGTCGGCATCCTACTGAACGTAAACGCTACGCGGTAAGGGAGTCCGGTAAAGATGCGGTCACGCATTACCGTGTTATCGAACGTTTTGCTCGCCACACCTTGATTCAAGTGACGCTTGAGACGGGTCGTACACATCAGATTCGTGTACACATGTCGCACGTCAGGTTTCCGTTGGTTGGGGATGCGATGTATGCGGGACGTTTTCAAATGCCGTCCGATTGCACCGATCATCTTAAAGAAACATTGAAAAATTTTAAACGCCAAGCGTTGCATGCCGCTAAATTAGGCTTGATGCATCCGTTAACCGATGAATATCTGGAATGGGAACAACCTATGCCGGAAGATATGATCAACTTAATCGCGGCCTTGCGAGAAAATGATGCCGACAAACTGGCTTAAACCTGACTGGCCTGCGCCTGTTAATGTTCACGCCGCTACGACCTTGCGTTCCGGCGGTGTGAGTGCTGGTGTTTATGCCCGTTTAAATCCTGCTACGCATGTCGGTGACGATCATGAGCATGTGCAACAAAATCGTGTGCTGATAAGGCGTATGCTGGCGTTGCCCAGTGAGCCGGTGTGGTTAGAGCAGGTGCATGGTAATGCTGTGGTGCAAGCCGAACAGGTGACTGGTTTGCCCGCTGCCGATGCCAGTTTTAGCCATGCAGCAGGGGTAGTTTGTACGGTGTTAACCGCTGATTGTTTGCCGGTATTGTTTTGTACGCGCGATGGGCAAACCATTGCTGCGGCGCATGCTGGATGGCGTGGCTTGTTGGCGGGAGTGCTGAGTAATACCTTGGCGGCTATGCAGGCTAGCGATGTCTTGGTTTGGTTAGGGCCGGCGATTGGGGCGCGTTGTTTTGAAGTTGGCGCAGAGGTGCGTGCTGCATTTGTTCAAAAAAATGTGCAGTTTGCTACGGCGTTTATTGCGCAGGATGCGACGCATTATTTGGCCGATATTTATCAACTTGCGCGTATTGAATTAAGCACTGCTGGCGCTTGTGACATCTATGGTGGTGGCTTTTGTACGGTCACCGAGCAGGAACGTTTTTTTTCCTACCGTCGGGATAAGCAAACCGGTCGTATGGCAACACTTATCTGGAGAGACTAAACGCGTTATGAGTTTACTGGTTTTAATTATTATCTTTACCTCCATCGGTGGCGTGTTGAGTGTACTGGCGGCCTCGGTGTTTTTGTTGTTACCGGAAGCGCAGCGTACCAAAGTATTGCCGCATGGCATTAGTTTTGCCATCGGCGCGTTGTTGGCGGTTGCTTTTTGGGGGTTGATTCCACACGCGTTTGAATCGGTTAAGCCTGAGCAAATGCAAGGTTTATCTGCAACGATTATGTTGGGTTTACTGGGTTTTTTTATCCTAGAAAAACTACTCATTTGGCGGCATTGCCATTCAAAGAGTTGTGAAGCACACACCGATGACGGACACGCACACGACCACGACCATAGTCATCAGCATGCACATACGCATCAAGCGGCGGGTACGCTGATTTTAGTGGGGGATGGTATTCATAATTTCGTGGATGGTATCCTAATCGCGGCGGCGTTCTTGACCGATGTGCAGTTGGGGATTGTGACCAGTTTGGCAGTAGCAACGCATGAAATACCGCAAGAAGTGGGCGATTTTGCTATCTTGCTAGAAAGTGGTTACTCTAAATCCAAAGCACTTTTTTATAATGTCTTGGCCAGTCTTACTACAGTGTTAGGTGGCGTGCTGGCGTATTTTAGCCTGGAAGATTTACAAGATCGCTTGCCGTATTTTCTGGCGTTAGCAGCGTCCAGTTTTATTTATATTGCCGTAGCGGATTTGATTCCCTCACTGCATAAAAAAACCGATATGAAAACATCGTTGCAACAAATCGCGTTGATTATTGCAGGGGTGGTATTAATTAGTTTGCTGCATAATTTTGCACACGGGTTTGTACCAGAAAGGTAGTGTCGTCCTTGGATTTTTGGTGTCATCATCAATAATACTATTATTAGGAAATGGTCTCAATGAATTTAAACACTGACGATGTTGGATTGTTTTATGAGTTACTCTGGGCGTTACAGCTGTATGTTGACCAGCATTTGGGCATCGTTGCAAAAGCCAGTTCACTGGAAGAGTATGACGCCTATTCCCAAGAAGAAAGACTGTTGGTGCGGGATGCTTTGTTTGCTAATCCTGAGTTGATTTTGGCTTTTGTTGCTGAAAATCCTTGTCACTTCAGTCAAGAGAAGCTCGATATTATTCAAGAGTGGCAATATTTTGTGAAAGGTGATTTTTATATTGAGCGGTATCTTAAAAGTCACGCCATATTTATTGGGGAAAAGGTTTACGGCGTATTGGGATTAATGGACAGCCTTGAAGATATGTTTCCAAAGCCCTATTTGCCGATGTATGTCCATGCTATTTTGTTGCCGTTCAAGGGAAATATTATTTATGACGGGTTAATTCAATCGTATAGCATACATTTTGGTTCGGGTATTAAATCGCGCTTAAAAGATCAGTATATGAAGGCTAAGCAGCAAGAGACTATTATTTATTCACTGGGTTATCATGCGAATGCCAATCCTGTTATTAGTGTCGCAAAGCCTAATGTGTCTGTCATTAATTGGCAAAAAGAAGTGAGTGCGTTAAGTGAAATAGCGCATAAATTGAAAGGTGGCGGTGGTCAGCCTAGTATCAACAGTTCTGTATTTTCTTTGGTTAAAGCCAGTATAGAAATGGCGAATAGTGCAGTAAGTTCTCCAGAAGATTTAGACGCACTTTATCAAGCAATTAAGAAAGCAAATAAGGCATTGATACAGGTAAAAAATACGTTTAATCGCATGTGATGATTAGGCTGTGCGGGTAGGCTGTTTATGGCTTGATATTTGCTCCACGAACAACTGGTTTTTTTAAGTGGTTAGTTAAATTTTTAATAGTAAGGAGATGAGTATGGCAGGTAAATTTGAGTTAAAACTGGCAAAAAACGATGAGTTTCACTTTAATCTACTGGCATCGAACGGGCAGATTATTCTTACCAGTGAAATGTATAAAACTAAAGCCAGTGCAGAAAATGGCATCGCGTCCATTATGAAAAATGCTGCGGATGAGGCGCGTTATAGTCGTTTGGAATCAACCAATGGTAAGCCGTATTTTGTCTTAAAAGCAGCGAATCATCAGATTATTGGGCAAAGCCAATTGTATGAAAGCGAAGCGAGCCGTGACAATGGCATTGAGTCGGTTAAGAAAAATGCACCAGAGGCGGTATTGGTCGATTTGACGGTATAAAGCATTTTACAGCGAACTGCACTGAAGCCAACGGTTTCTCCCGTCAAGTTATCCGCTTTCTTGTAGCACCCTCTTTTTTCAAAAGAGGGTGCTTAAAAAAATCCCCCCTGTTATTCCTATCTTAAGACGGCCATCCGCTCAATCAAAGCGCTAAATAGTAGCATTATTCCCATTTAGCATTATTTATTAAGCTGCTGAAGCTGTAGTTGCCGTGAACGTTTAGAGGCCATTATGGCGAGTGGTGTTTCAATATATTGGAAAGAAAGTATGGCCAGCACAAATACCAGTGCAAGGTAGCTGAATGTTGCCAGTAACGATGGATTTGGGTAGTAAGCGGTGGCTAATTCTTGCCAGAGGTATACGGTGTAAGAAATTCGACCTAAGTAGCGCATGGTGGTATTGCTAAAAAAAGCGGCAATACGCGGGTTATGCATGGGGGTACAGAACACAATGATACTAATCAACGGCGGATAAAAAAGCGTTCTGACATAGATTTCGGTAGCAACGGAAAAATAGCTGATGCAAAAGAGCAGTGCGGCAATGGTCAGCAGCCATAGGCTTACCGACAGTGGATAGGCGCGCTTGATGTTACCTTGTGTTAGCAGCGCGGCTAAGCAGCCATGTAATAGAAATAGAAAATACATGCCGAAATCTGCCAGTACTGGGTAGCCATTAAAGCGGACAAGCAGTGACGCAAGGGTTAAACCGCCAATAATAATGCCCAGTTTTTTGGCGGGCTGCATGTGGAATATCCCTATAAAAATAAAAGGGAATAGCAGGTAAAATTGTTCTTCATAGGCTAATGACCAGGTGTGTCCTGCAAACCAGGAACATCCGTCTTCAAAAGGCATATTGCATAAGAATAGGGCGGAGGTAATGGCTTGTATCGGTGTGGTATTGGTAATGTCAATGTAGTGCAAAAAAGAGATACAGATTAGGTACAGCCACAGTGGTGGAATAATGCGTAAGCTGCGGCGTAAGTAAAATGCTTTTAGACAGACTGTTCCGGTAGTGGTTTTTTCTTTGATGAGGCCGGAGCAAATGACAAAGCCGCTAATGAAGAAAAAGGCAAAGACACCCAGTTCGCTTAAGCGATCCAGTGGGAGTAGGTAAGGTGCTAATAGGGGGGCTTCGACACCGCTAAAAACCAGAATATGCGCTTGTATAACCATTACAATGGCTAAAAAGCGCCATACGTCAATAAAGTCAATTCTATTTGAGTTGTCGGGTGGTATAAGGTTTTGGATGGTCACTGTTTTGTTGTCTCGGTGATACTACTATTTTTTATAGCCGCGCAGGTTAGGCGATTCGCAGTCAATAACAGTACGCAGTCATAGGTGTAGGTCGGGTTACGTTGTTACAAACCTGACCTACACTTGATTTTGATGTGCAGGTTTATTATTGTTACGTGTTGCCTCAGGAAGATGAGGGCTTTTAATAAGGTCAGCTTAGCTTATGCTAATAAATGCTTAATAGCTTCACACTCGTCTTTTAATTCATTTTCACTGGCTTTCATGCGTTCGGCACTAAATTTATTAATCGGTAAGCCTTGTACAATGGCAAATTGACCATTTTTGACCGTTACTGGAAAGGAATATACCAAGCCTTTTTTGATGCCAT
>JAPLRW010000294.1 GCA_026398935.1 Methylococcales bacterium | reverse complement strand
CGCTGTGCTAAAATCCGCGTATATGAAACTAAGTGTAGGGTGTGATCTTTGTCTGGCTGCAGCAAAAATCCCCCCTTATCTGCCTAAATTATATAAGGCGCGAGTGTGTTTAAAATAACCAATAAAGAAGCTGGGCAGGCTGCCGGTGTATCTGTTAAGCAAAATGTTGAGCATTTTCCTTGTACTAAGTGTGGTGCGTTGCTTAAGTTCACACCTGGTACACATCAGCTGACGTGTGAGTATTGTGGTGAGGCCAATGAGATAGGTGTGCGCACTGAGGCTATTCTTGAATATGATTTTCATCAAGCGCTACAAGAACTGGCGCAAGCCAAGCCGAATGCGGATGTATCGGAAATACAGTGTGATGCCTGTGGGGCTGGTTTTAAATTTGAAAAAAGTGTTCATGCTGGTGAGTGTCCTTTTTGCGGCACGGCTATCGTCACGGGTACGGCTCAGGCAAGACCCATAACACCTAAGTCGCTATTACCGTTTAAGATTGATGAGGCACAAGCAAAGCAGCAATTTAAGCGTTGGTTGAACGGACTATGGTTTGCGCCAGGTAAGGTGAAGAAATACGCAGATGACGATGCCAAGTTAACGGGTGTTTATATTCCTTATTGGACGTTTGACAGTTCCACGGAAACGACTTATCTGGGGGCGCGGGGAGATATTTATTATGTGGAGCGGCGGGTGCAATACGAGGAAAATGGGCGTGTTGTTAATGCGGTTAAACAAGTTCCTCAAGTACGTTGGACGCCTGTGCGCGGTAGGGTGACACGTTTTTTTGATGATGTATTGGTTGGTGCGAGTAAATCTTTGCCTCGACAAATTCTTGAACACTTAGAACCTTGGGATATGGATAATTTAATCCCCTATGATGAAAATTATTTAAAAGGCTTTAGCAGCGAATATTATCAGGTTGGCCTCGATCAAGGTTTCGATGAAGCGAAACATAAAATGGATAACGTTATTTATCAGGATATTGCGTTTGATATTGGCGGCGATCAACAGCGGATTGATCAATTTAACACCACGCACAATAATCCTACCTATAAGCATTGCTTGTTACCGGTTTGGTCGGCGGCTTTTCGATACCAAGAAAAATCGTATCGTTTTGTTATTAATGGCAGAACGGGGCAGGTGCAAGGCGAGCGACCTTATAGTTACTGGAAAATCGCCTTTGCGGTTATTTTTGGCGTGATTGCTGCCGCCGGGATTTTTATGTTGTTGGATCATGCGCAAATGTTGCAAACGCTGCAAAGACAGTAGCAATATTTTAAATCAATCAGCGGATTGAGACTAAGCGATCCACTGTTTCTTTAAAGAAGAAGGGTCAATGGTTGTCCTGCGATATAATTTTTTTGGCGAGTGTCACATTAAAATCCACATCTATGGTTAGTTCTTCCAGCGATTGAAGGATGTGTTCAACCGTTAGATTGGCTTGCCATGCAAAAGGAGTCATGTGTAATAGAGCGATTCGTTGTGCAGGGGTTGGGGTAATTTGATACTGGATGCGCTCTGTAGCTATAGCTGCAAAGCCTTCTGCAAGGGCGGGTTCAAGTATATGCTCTCTTGCATCGGTATAAATAAGTTCTTTTAATTGCCATAAATGCCGAGGGCCTGGTGTGACGGTTAATAACAGCCCTGCGGGCTTTAAGATCCGATGCAGTTCATTTGCATTGGATGGTGCAAAGACTCGTAGCACAAGATCAAAATAGTGATCAATATAAGGTAGGCGATTGGTGCTGGCAACGACAAAGCGAGCTTCCGGTTGTTTTTTAGCGGCCGCTGCAATGGCAAATTTCGCAATATCGACGCCATGCAGTAAGGGTGTTGGCTTATCTAGCAGCTCAGCCAGTCTGCGACTATAGTAGCCTTCGCCGCAGCCGAGATCTAATATACGTAGCGTTTTATCGTTGGCGTGGTTGGCGGTGATCATGATTGCCACTGCTTTTGCCAGCGGGGCATAATGACCTGCTTCTAAAAATTCACGTCTAGCCAATAGCATCTGCTTGTTATCACCCGGTTCTAATGAATGCTTATGTTGAACAGGTAATAAATTGAGGTAGCCTTCTTTTGCCAGATCAAAGTTGTGTTGTTGTGGACAGGTGTATTGCTTGCCGGAAGCGTGCAAGGTAAGCGCTGCTGCGCAAAGTGGGCATTGATAATAAGTCATGTCGGCGTGTTTTAAAGTTCAGTCTTTATGCGTAATGAAAAAGGTTTTCTAAGCATTTTTCCATTGTAAATAAGGATTTTTTGCCAGATTGTTATTGTAATAACGCATATCATGGGTGACATCTTCGCCGAGCCAGTCGGGTTTTTCAAATGCTTCATCAATAGTTGACAGTTCAATTTCAGCAACGATTAAGCCTTGATTTTCACCTTGAAATTCGTCAATTTCCCAGGTGTGTTTTCCCTGAATAATAAAATGACGTATTTTGGATATAAAAGGTTTTACACAGAGGCTTTCCATGATCTCGTTTGCGTCGATAAGCGGGATGGGGTATTCGTATTCTTGGCGATGGTTGCCAATAGTGGCGCTTTTTATATTTAACCACGCATGTGAATCACTTATTCTGACGCGAATCGAGCTGCGTGAATCACTGGTTAAATAACCTTGACGGTATTGGCTGGTACTGGAAACATGTTGACGCCAGCTATCATTGGCAATTAAAAATTTGTGTTCAATTTCGATGGGCATAGTGTTTAAAAACGTAAGCGTTAGAAAGGGGGCACTTGATGTGAGCGGGTTGGTATCGTGTGCTTATATATAGTATGGCGTTCTTCTTTTGATTCCATGCGTTTAAAATACGCGATAGTGTGTGGCATGTAAAGACTGATTGATGGTAAGCACCTATATTATAGACGAGTCAGTTTTTTAGCGGCGAGTGTGTGGATTAATAGGGTGGGTGGGGTTTCTGTAAAAGCGTAGCATATTTTGCTTTAATTGAATGATAAGTAGTGTTAAAGTTGCAAGGGCACGAAATATGCTTAATTATATGCGTTTGTTTGTGATCGTTTTTATTGATAATAATCTGACTGGAGATTTAAATGGCTTTCGAATTACCCGCATTACCTTATGCTAAAGATGCATTATCACCCCATCTTTCTGCTGAAACCCTTGAGTTTCACCATGGTAAGCATCATCAAACGTATGTGACAAATTTAAATAATTTGGTTCCAGGAACAGAGTTTGATGGATTGTCACTAGAAGAGATAATAAAAAAATCATCAGGTGGTGTATTCAATAATGCTGCGCAAATTTGGAATCATACCTTTTACTGGAATAGCTTGTCTCCAAATGGCGGTGGCGAGCCAAGCGGTGCATTGGCTGATGCTATTAATGCAAAATTTGGTTCATTTGCTGGGTTTCAAGAAGAGTTTACAAAATGCGCTGTAACAACATTTGGTTCCGGTTGGGCGTGGTTGGTTAAAAATGCAGATGGTAGTTTAGCATTGGTGAGTACCAGTAATGCAGGATGTCCTTTAACAACAGGCCAAGTCCCACTGTTAACGTGTGATGTTTGGGAGCATGCGTATTATATTGATTACCGTAATGCGCGCCCAAAATACTTGGAAGCATTCTGGGCTTTAGTTAATTGGGATTTTGCTGCTGCTAATTTTGCTGCTTAATTACTAAACAAAAAACCATCTTGAGTCGCATAAGATTCAAGATGGTTTTGCACTAAGGCGCGAGAAGTAGTGCAATGTGCCGAATTGATGTAAAAGGGTTTTGGCGAGTTATTGGCCATTAAGAAATAAAATAGTGCAATAGTAGTTGACAAGTGCAGCCGATCTGTTAAGATGATCGGCTTACTGAGTGATTAGCAAGAAAGATTGTGTAGCTCAGTAACCAGAAAGAAACGGTCATAAGACATTAAAGGTTGACTAATAAAAACGACCCTGATATGATGGTCGGCTCGCTAAAGAATTTGTTATTCTTCTGCGGGAAGCAAGAAAAAGTCAACGAAAATAAAACGTTGACAACAAGTTTTGACTCTGTATAATAGTCAGGCTTAGCGAAGAGAAACTCTTCGGCTCTTTAACAACTTAATCAAAATAATTTGTGTG
>JAPLRW010000284.1 GCA_026398935.1 Methylococcales bacterium | reverse complement strand
TTTAACACCCATCCGTTATTACCACGAATATTGACATTTCCCATACTATCCTTAGTTCCTGATAGGGTGCTTCCGCTATTATTGCGCAAACTTATATGTCCATTAGCATCAATATCACCGTTATAAGTACTTGATGGATTACCATCAACCTTCACCGTTAGTGGTCTGCTTGCATAAATATTGCTTTGAATAGGCCTATTTTTTGTACTTGCATAAATAAACAGCCCAAACAATGCCAATAGTACTACTGTACCAATAACTTTCCCGATGGTGCTAGCAATCTCATTGCTCGATTGTGAGGTATCACTGGAAGTTATCGGTTTTGAAACATCGCTAGAGGCAACCTTATAGATCGGTACTTCATCTTGCCGGACTGTACCATAAATATCCTGTGAAAACTCCCATTCAGCTGAGTTATTAGTCATGTATTCACTGCCAGTACAAAATTTCCCATGATCCTTATCTACATAGCATCCTGATCGTGGCATTTCTATCAGACTTCCATTAAGTCTTACCCTTTTTGTGGCGTTAACCTGCTCAACATTTACTACATGTGAAAAACATCCGGTTAATTGTGTGCAAATAAGCAATGTTATTATTGTTTTCTGAATGTTTATACCATTACTAATTATCTGCACTCCATACCCCCACCTTTTTTTGCTCGGCAATGCATATCTTCTAGGCAATTATCATTAGTGGTACAGCTTGATCCAGCACTACTGGTCTGTTGCTTATTATCTTCAATAGCACTACATTTATAGGTGTACTCTGCATTTATAATCATCATAACTTCCACTTTTGTTATTTCACAGTTACGATCAAGATTCAGATAACCAATGGTTATTTCTTTAAATTTTACTGGATCATGCCAATATTCTAACGGGGGGGAGACTCCTGATACAAAGATTAAGTTTAAATCTGGTCGGTCAACTATTTTAAATCCCTTTGATTCAGCATATATAGCGCCAGGAACATTAAAACCATAACGACTTCCATAAGTCATAGCGATATGTGGCCATGAGCACCCTTGAATCATAAGCACTGCTACCACAATGATGATTCTCATAAAAGCCCTTTAAACATCGATCCAACCGAAAAATGTCGGCAGGGTAGTTTATAGGCTCAAAGACTAAACTTGTCAACGCTCCCCATTGGCGTCAAGAATTGCGCCCGAAGTATTTTTAACACCGTGTCTGTCTCTTCCTGCATTATCGCCGCCTCGAACATCTCTACCCATTCCGTGTAATTGATGGGTGATTTTTAATAGCGGGATTTACCTCTACCATAGCAATCAATATTAACCGTCTTAATTGGCGGTTTTTTTGCCTGAAACTTGGCGTGTGATTGCAGGTGTATTTGTTGCCATTTATCGGCAATTATTGCGGTGATTTTTTTAAGAATGGGACAAAATTGGGATAATTTTTATTTCAGGCATAAAAAAAGCCCTTTGATAAATCATAAGGGCTTGTTTATTATGTTCTTTCTTGGTGGGTCGTGTGCGATTCGAACGCACGACCATCGCATTAAAAGTGCGGTGCTCTACCGGCTGAGCTAACGACCCGAGAAAGAAATGGAATTATAGCCTAATTTTCAACATATGCAAGCTTTTTTTAATTAATGTTATTTTTAATTCAGCATTTAGACGTTGAATACGCCCTATTTTAAATTTTTACCCTCATTAGTCATCTCCAAGTCAGTTGTTCGATTAAGCGCAGACTGACTTATCATTGCTTCACACTCCTCGCGATTCGTCAGCTCACAAGCCAGTACATTACATGCTGAAAGGCGGTAAAAAAACCATTGCGGTAGGTTTATTTAAACCACCCACCTAACTGCAATCCCGTTCAATTTATGACACAAGACATTAGCAATTGATTTTAAATGATTTTATTAAAATAACATCAATGGTGTATAAATTGCTTAACACTCAACATAGGCTTAAACTGTAGCCGTTATCCCTCTTCTCTTTGATAACTGCGCCTTAAGGCAAAAAGAGGATGGAAGGTAGTTACGGATTGTTTTATTGCTAAAAATTAAATACCCTGTTGATCAAATAATGTTAACCCAACTACGTGTATAAAAATATGAACCCTAACTTAAAAAAAATCAGTCACAGCATTGCGGCCATTTTATTTTTATCCCTGCCGTTTTCACCGATCGCGATGTCAGCGAATGAGGTAACACCCGATACACCCACCAGCGTGCCTGGTATTATTACTAAACACTCTGCAATGATAAAAAGCCGAATGCTAGCGGAGAAAGAGCAGCGCATTGTTAAAGAAGCCGATGATGTGGTTATGGAAACACAAAAAGCGCTCTGGGCAGTTGAAAACAATGACACTAAAAAGGCCTTATCCCTATTACAGGATGTTTCAGGAAAGCTGGATACTATTCTAAAAAAACACCCTAATGTAGCATTGGTTTCTGCCGATGTTGATACGGATATTATCGAGTTTGAGGGCGATGCCGCCGCAGTAAAAAAAGCCATTGATGAAGCCGATGATTTACTTGATGACGGGAAGCTTCAGGAGGCCAGACAAATCATTGCCCAGCTACAGAGTGAAATACGCATGACAACCACGAGCATTCCACTTAACTCGTTTCCGAAAGCCATTAAAGAAGCGGAAGTGTATCTTGGTACAGGTAAAAACAATGAGGCCGCCAGTGCTATCTATGATGTTTTAAATACTTTGGTTAAAACTACTGAAATTACGCCCTTGCCCGTGCTATACGCTGAAATTTTACTCACTGAGGCGGCGGACATTGAACATAAAAAAGACTTATCCCAAGAACAAAGTCGTGCAGA
The DNA here is from genome assembly GCA_026398935.1 of Methylococcales bacterium. GTDB lineage: Bacteria > Pseudomonadota > Gammaproteobacteria > Methylococcales > Methylomonadaceae > SXIZ01. The sequence goes on along the minus strand of JAPLRW010000284.1, from coordinate 35,046 downwards.
CGTGCTGAAATTAGCAGATGCAGCAAAAGATCAGTTAAAACTGGCGCAAGTATTGGGTTATGGTGATAAAAATGACTATAAAACCCTGTACACCGCCATTGATGAAATGTACGAAACCATTCATTCAGAGAAATCAGCGGCTATGTGGGCAACGATTAAACAACATTTGGGTGCGTTAAAAGAGAAGCTAACGCATTTAAAAAAATAACCCGACGGGCTAAGGAACAGTAACCGATGCACGTATATCCTTGCCAATATCGCAGTAGCGCGTATGTTGTGTGTACTAAGCCGCGAAAAGAAAAACAAGGTGTACACGTTCAGTCACTGTTTAGCTGTCGTTCGCTATGCTATACCGTAAGGGCATTACCTTTTTAACGCCCTTTATGCAATGGAGACGTATATGAAAAGAAGTCATTTTATATCGGTTGTGGTCGTTCTATGTGGATTGCTGTTCAGTCATTCTACATGGGCGCATGGCCATGGTGGCGGCGGTGGATTTGGTGGTCACGGCGGAGGCGGATTCGGAGGGTATCGTGGTGGCGGGATCTCTCTGGGTTATGGCTTTGGCTACGGGCCTTACGGAGGCTACGGTGGTTACGGAGGAGGCTATGGCGGTTATGGTTATGCATATCCGCCAGTAATTGCTGTCCCAGCCACCCCACCCGTGTACATTCAACGTAATGTAGCGCCACCACCAGAACCCAATTATTGGTATTATTGCCGTAATGCCGGAGGCTATTACCCGTATATTCGAGACTGTCCGGGTGGCTGGGAAAAAGTAGCACCGCAACCCCCTGCACCTTAATCAAGGAATACCCTAATGTTACGTATAAATAAATATTCTTACCTAACGTTAATGCTGCCACTATTGTCAGCGTGCGTTAGCATGCCAACAGGCCCAAGTGTGATGGTATTAGCAGGCTCGGGAAAGAATTTCGAACAATTTCGATATGATGATCGTTATTGCAAGCAGTTTGCAAGCGAGCAATTGGGTGGTGGAACACCACAGCAAGCGGCGGTATCCAGTGGCGTAGGTAGCGCGATAGTCGGCGCTGGTGTTGGTGCAGGCGCAGGAGCCGCTATCGGCGGTGGCTCTGGAGCGGCTATTGGTGCAGGCAGTGGTTTGGTGCTTGGTAGCGTAGTGGGGAGCGGTGCGGCCAATTTATCAGGTTATGAGGCGCAACAATATTATGATGCGAGCTTTATACAGTGCATGTACGCACTCGGTCATCGCGTACCCGTATCCGGCCAAATTACCAATGACGCCACCGTAAACCGTAGTCAACAACCGCCTAACCTACTACCACCACCGCCACCGCCGCCACCCGCCGGTAATCCACCGCCACCGCCACCACGCTAAAATGCCGATTAATACGTTAGTCTATACAATCGTCGCTATTATTTTTTAAACCATCACGCAGCAAAGGAATTTCCAATGAACTACTTAAACCTATCCAGCGTATTTTTTCTAGTGCTAATGGCAGCCAGTATGGCCAGTCATGCCGTCGATGCACCGCAACCACCGCAACCTGCCACTCATGGCGCAGGTATGACTGATGAACAAAGAGAGCAGCATTTTCGTGCTAAACAAGAACAGGACTTAATCATGCATGACCTGTCCAACCAAATTTTGGCAGAGAAAGACCCCGCCAAAAAAGAGCAGCTTAAAAATCAACAGCTAGACCTAATGAAAACCCATCATGCGCAAATGATGGAACATCACCAAGGTAAAATGAAAAGCCATCCCTAGTCTAACTGCGTAAGGAAATTAACGGGGTTTGTGCCTGTTAATTTCCTAGCAGGATTATCGGTAAAATAGACCTGCACACCGTCACTATTTTCCACGACGACCATAGCTAACATCCCTTTAAGGGATGTTAGCTGTTTCTGTGGATGTCACGCTACTTATTTTGACGCATTACCTCATCGCCTGAAAATTTTTAATCACCCGTTAAAAGAAAATAAAGCGACCATTAACCAAAACAATACGCTTATTACCATGGATGCTAAAAAACAACATTTAGTCAAAGTTGACTTAGACAGCTTACGCCCAACACAAATGACCGTTGGCTATGCGGAAGTACAGGCAAAAAAAATGACCTGGCAACACCTTAAACATAAAGAACGTAAAGATTTCCTTGCTGACCACTGGTTTCCCGGCGTATTAGGGCCTAATGCGCACCATTACATTATTGACCATCATCATTTAGGAATGGCGCTACTGGAAGAAGAGGTTGAGCACACACACCTGATCGTCCTTAAAGATTTCTCCCAATTGGATGTCGATGAGTTTTGGCTAGTCATGGAACATCATCAATGGTTGCATCCGTATGATGCACAGGGCAAACGCCGAGAATTAAGCGATATTCCTAAGAAAATAGTACAGCTTGAAGACGACCCTTATCGTAGCTTAGCGGGTGCTGCACGTCACGCAGGCGCTTATGTCAAAGACGCTACACCCTTCGCTGAGTTTTTATGGGCAGATTTCTTTCGCCGCCGCGTTAACATAACGCTGGTAAAGGACGAGCCCGAAGTGGCTCTCCAAAAAGCATTAACACTGGCGCATAGCCCCAGTGCCGCACACTTACCCGGCTGGAGCGAGCACAACGACAGTGAACTCTAATTTACTCGGAAAGTCCCCGCTTTTTCCACTGCCTAAGGCGGTCTTGTTTGCCGATGTCGTGGCGGGCTTATCGGTCGCCAGTATTTTACTGCCGGAAGCGGTGGCTTATGCGGCCATTGCGCACCTTACTATTCAACACGCCATTACGGCAGTATTAGTGGGTTTACTTACTTACGCTTGGCTGGGAGGGAGTCAATTTGCTATTGTCGCCCCGACGTCATCCGCGGCGGCACTTATGGCGGCAGTGGTGTTATCTTTGCATCCAGTGGATGTATCTGCGGCGGCAAATTTAGGGTTTGCCTTAGTCATTTTAACGGGCATTGTCTTGTTAGCCGTATCGAAAGCAGGACTGGGGCGACTATCCGCATTTGTATCACGACCGGTGTTGCATGGATTTTCATTTGCATTGGCAATAACCATCATCACCAAACAATTACCCATCATCCTCGGCATTCCAGTCCATGCGCCCGATCCACTCCGAATCATTATTGAATTAGCCAAACACGCGCAAGAATACTCACTTTGGAGTACCGTAATGGGTTGCGGCGCACTGATGCTGTTATGGGTTTTAAAACGCTGGCCTGCAATACCGGGCGCTTTCGTAGTGTTGCTTTTAGGAATCAGCTTAAGCAATGTGGTGAATCTTGCCAACTTACAGGTAGAGATTGTCGGTGCCGTTCTCATTAAACCACCCAGTTTAAGCCTGCCACAACTACCATTGGAAAAATGGTTGCAATTAGCAGAGGTAGCGTGTGGCTTAATGGTTATCATCGTTGCCGAATCATGGGGCAGTATTCGCAGCATTTCACTGAATCATGGCAATGTTGTAGAACCCAATCGTGAGTTATTTGCACTGGGCACGGCCAATTTTATATCAGGATTACTACAAGGAATGCCCGTAGGCGCAGGATTTTCGGCCAGCACGGCGAATGAGCAAGCGGGCGCGCAAAGCAAATGGGCGGGAGCGATTGCGGCAAGTTTATTACTGTTAATGGTCATTTTTGGACAAGGTTACATGGCACTGATTCCAGAACCCATCGTTGCCGCCGCAGTTATCAATGCCTTAAGCCATGCCTTAAACCCCAAGTCACTGCTACACCTTTGGCGAATAAATCGTGATCAATACCTAGCGTTAGCCGCCATTATCGCCGTGTTAGCATTTGGCGTGTTACATGGTATGTTGATTGGCGTAGGCTTGTCATTAGCCGCCGCGATACGCGCCTTTAGTCAGCCGATGGTCAGAGAACTGGCCGAACTGGATCAATCGCGTGATTATGTGGATAGAGCAAATCATCCCAATGCCCTGCCTCACCCAAATCTACTGATTCTTCGTCCTGACGAGCCATTATTTTTTGCCAACGTCGAAGGCATTGTCACCGAAATACACCGCTGTTTAGCGCTAGGCAATGCAGCGGAAACACTCATTATCAGCCTTGAACAAAGCACCAATATTGACAGCACGACGGCTGAATGTTTAATTGAACTGGCTGATGATCTTAAACGCCAAAATAAACGCTTGTTATTAGCGCGCGTCAAAGATCCAATACGGCAATTATTACTGGAACTGGCTGCGGTGCATTTTCAAGACAAGCTCTTTTGGAGCGTAGCCGATGCCGTGCTTGACGCTCAAAAAAATACACCGTCAAATCGTTATGACTATTACGTTTAGCATTTATTTTGCCAACCCTCTGTCAGAGCAAGTATCAACACACTATAAAGGCTTTCATCATGAATAAAATAACCATCAGTAGTCTTGAAATACAACACGTCCAACAGCAAATACAAGAGTATTTGCAAAAACATTGGCGCTTATTTTTAGCCGAAGGCATTCTCTTCATGCTCTTAGGACTGGCGGCCATTGCTATTCCACAACTGTTTTCAGTGGCGATCATTCTTTTTTTAGGCTGGATATTTCTATTCGGCGGCGTAGCGCAGATCGCGCGAGCAATAAAGTTTTCTGCCATGCCCGGTTTCGGTTTATGGCTATTTATCGGGGTTATTCAGGCTATCTTAGGCTATTGGTTTATTGCACAGCCTATTTCAGGCATATTCACCGTAACGCTGTTGATGACACTGTTTTTTGCATTCGAAGGGATGGCAAAAATATCTCTGGCACTGATGATGCGACCCTTAGCCAACTGGGGTTTTATTCTATTTAGTGGCTGTACCGCGTTAATTTTTTCGCTGGTTATCTGGATGGGCTGGCCTGGAACTGCGGAGTGGCTGTTGGGGTTATTTTTAGGCATTAACATGCTGTTATTAGGTTGGTCGATGGTCAACATCAGCCTGCATCATAAAGATAACGTTTAATCGTATAATGTATTTTACGGGGTACACACTATGAAACCTAAACCCAATCACCGACTCATCTTTAAAGTAATCCTTATTGGCGCACTTATCGCCTTATTGAGCTATTTGTTCCATCCTGGTGTGGGTCAGTTTGCCGTTTTGTTCAATGGCGAGCCAGTGGCAGAACCGTTAGTGCGCTTTGCCGCATTGCCGTCTTTTTTAGTGATTCTATTTCTGACCAGCCTATTGGCGTTGCTGCTGTTTTTAGGTATGGGGGTCATGATGTTTATGGGCGCGCTGCTGCTTACATTAGCCCTCGTGGCGCTCTTAGTGCCTTATTTCTGGCCAATGCTGGTGATTATTTTTCTGATTATTGCCTTAACATCTGTGAGTCATGACCATAAAGACCGCTTCTAACCTATCTCAATGAGAGGGTGGTTTACTCCGTGAAACCACCCTCCAGCTTACTACCTTGATCAATCTCCCTCAACATTCGGCTCTGGACGCTCGGCGTTAAATAATTCAGCAATCAGCGCCATTTGAGCCGCCAATTGCGGTATTACCGGAATCTTCCAGGCTTTGCCTACGATAAGTGCGAGTATATTATTCAACCAAGGCCGATTTGATTCTGCCTGTTGAATAATAAATTTATAAGACGCTTCATCGCTGATAACCGCAAAACCGTCTACCCACACTTCAATGGCATCTGTCTCACCATAGAGCGTTGTTTTAACGTGTACTTTTCGTGTATCAATATCAAAACTAAAATCTGTCAATTCCGCAATGCCCTTAAGCACTCTATTTGCCACCCATATAATCATGAGATTAGGGGTTAATTTTATTGCTATTTTTATTAAACGGGTTTTATAACTCATTGTTCAGCCCTTATCAGTTATGTGTTCAAACGTCTCATTACTACCCACTTGAACCATCATTTAGTAAACTGGCTAGCAGTTTAGCGAATCGTTCGTGGTGTGCTTACCGTCCCATGATCAGCTTAACTATTCTAACGCAAATACGCTGGCAAAAACCTCTAAAACACATGCTACGCAATCTCCTCCCCCCGCTGACTGCTACAGATACGCCCGCCTTCTATGACATCCATGATATAAACCTTACCCGCGCCATGTTGATGGGTATTCGCCGCCAGCATGACCGCATTAAAAATAGCTTCCACTAATTCATCAGGGGTGAAAATCTCAATACGGGTTTTCGCAATGAAAGGTGTGTAATTCTGATTTTCAATGGCTCGTGTACGTCCGAAGCCTTCACAATGTGAAATACTCATGCCCGGAAAGCCTGGAATTTCAAGTAAAGCTTGCGTGAGCTTGGACAGCATAAACGGCTGTATATACGCGCGAATTTCTTTCATGAGTCTCTCTCAGGTTTCGTGTTGATCTTCAAATTTACGGTAAAGCGCGGGTAACATGGTTAAGGTTAATAACGTTGCGGTAATCAGTCCACCAATAATAACCACGGCAAATGGCTTGGCGGTTTCTGATCCAACACTGGTGGATAAGGCCGCTGGCATTAATCCAAGAATCGCCATTAATGCGGTCATAACCACGGGTCGCAAACGACTCACCGAGCCTTGCAAGATGGCGTCACCTAATGGCACGCCCTCCCGTCGGAGATGATTTATCTGCGTTAAGAGAATAACACCGTTTTGTACCGCAATACCGAAGAGGGCAATGAAACCCACCGCCGCTGATACACTAAGATGAATGCCAGTTAACAGTAATGCCACTAACCCGCCAATCATAGCGAAAGGCACATTCATCACGATTAAAGATGCACTCTTGAGGGACTGGAAAGCCCAAAACAACAGCACAAAAATCAATATTAAACTGATCGGAACAATAAACACTAAGCGTTTCATTGCCCGCTGCTGATTTTCAAACTGCCCACTCCAGACGATGCGATAGCCGGGCTGCAATACCACTTGCTGCGCTACTTTTTGCTGCGCTTCGGCCACAAAGCTGCCTTGATCACGCCCAATCAGGTTACATTTTATCGCAATACGCCGCATGTTATCTTCTCGGCTGATCCGTGAAGCACCTTGATTTACTTTAATATCCGCTAACTCAGCCAAGGGAATACGGCTACCTGTTGCCGATAAAACCGTAATATCTTCAATAGCACCAACAGAATCGCGCGCCGTACTGGCTAATCGTACGGTAATATCAAAACGACGTTCACCTTCCAACATTTGCGTAGCGGTTTTTCCACCGACAGCCATCGCGATAACATCTTCTACAGCGTTAACATTAATGCCGTAGCGAGCAATTTTAGCGCGGTCTACCGTAATCACCATTTGCGCCAATCCGGATTGCTGCTCGGCAGCTACATCCGTAGCGCCTTGAATAGCACGCAGAATATGGGTAATTTGATTGGCTTTATCCTGGAGTATTTTAAGATCTTCCCCAAAAATTTTAATGGCAATTTCACCTTTAACCCCGGAAATAGCTTCTTCCACGTTATCCTGAATCACTTGCGAGAAATTAAATTGCAAGCCGGGAAAAGCATCCAAGCGTTTTTGCATGGCTTCGATTAAGGCATCTTTACTGGCATAATGCCAAGTCTCTTTAGGCTTGAGATCAATTAAAATCTCTAAGTTATTAAAGCCCTTAGGGTCTGTACCATCTTCTGGCCTGCCTAATTGCGTCAAAATAGATTTTGCATCACTAAACTCACGTAAGCGTTCGCGTACATCTTGTTCTAACACTTTCGCCTTGGTTAATGAAACCGGGGTGGGCAAGGTGATGGTTAGCCAGATATTGCCTTCGTCGAGCTTAGGCATAAACTCAGTACCAATCAACGGCGTCGATGCCAATGCCAACACCAACGCGAGACCTGCGCCAACAAATAAGCGGCGCGGATGGCGCAGCACCGCTTGCAATAATGCTTTATAGCTGCGCTCCATTCTTTCAACCAGTGGGTTGTGCGCTTCCGTTAGCCGAGGGCCAATTAAATAGCTTAAGAGCACGGGCACTAAGGTCATACTAATGATAAGTGACCCCAACAAGGCAAACGTCAAGGTAAACGCCATCGGTGAAAATATTTTCGCTTCAACCCGTTGAAAGGTAAAAATCGGTAAAAAAGCAATAATGATGATGGCTTTTGAGAACAAAATAGGCCGCGCCATTTCTGCGGCAGTCATGAGCATGGACTGCCGCATATGCAATACGCTGGCTTTTTGGCTCATTTCCAAGGTCACTTTAACCATAATGGCTTCGACCAGTACCACGGCACTATCAACAATAATGCCAAAGTCGATGGCACCTAAGGAAATCAGATTGGCGGAAATATCCCAAGCATTAATGAGAATAAAAGCGAACAATAAAGATAACGGAATGACCACAATCACGACTGCTGACGCCAACACGCGACGTAGGAAAATGATCAAAATAGTCAAAATCAGTGCCGCACCTTCCAGCATATTGTGTTCAACCGTATGCACGGTGTGCTCGACTAAGTCGGTTCGATCATAAATCGGAACAATTTTGACCCCCGGCGGAAGTCCGTGGTGATTAAGATCCTCTATTTTTGCTTTTACACCCTGCAATACTTCAATCGCATCTTTGCCCTTAATCAACAAAACGATACCTTCGACAACATCGTCACGCTCGTTATAGCCGACAATACCATTACGTGGCTGTGGACCGATGTGAATATCTGCAATATTTTTAACAAAAATAGACGTTCCATTACGGCTGGCAACCACAATGCCGCCAATTTCATCCGCCGTTTTTAATAGCCCTGCGCCACGTACCACTAATGCTTCGTAACCATGCTCAATATAACCACCGCCGGTATTGGCATTATTCGCGGCAATGGCTTGGTAAATATCCGGTAAGGTTAACTGGTAATCTTTAAGCTTATTAGGATCGACCTCTACTTGGTATTGTTTAACCCCGCCACCAAAAGAAGCAACATCCGCAACCCCTTGTACGGAGCGGAGTGTCCGCTCGATGAGCCAGTCTTCAATGGCACGTTGCTCGACCAACGGCATGCCTGGCGCTTCAATACGGTAACGAAATATTTCACCAACGCCAGTCGTCAACGGACCCAATACTGGCGTTACTTCGTTAGGCAAACTCACATTTTGTAAGCGCTCCAAGACCTGCTGCCGCGAAAAATAATCTTCGGCATTATCGTCAAACGTCAGGGTAACCACCGACAAGCCAAAAATAGACACCGAACGCATACTCATCAAATGCGGCAGACCATTCATTTCTTTTTCAATCGGCAAGCTAATGAGCTTTTCTACTTCTTCTGGCGCTTGACCGGGGTATTGAGTAACGACTTGCACAAAGACATTTTGCACATCAGGAAATGCCTGTACCGGCAAACGTTCGAACGAAACGATGCCAATAACCGCCAATACCAGTGACGCACCGATCACTAGCAATCGCTGCTGTAAACAAAACGTGATGATGTGATTAATCATGGTTGACTGGCTCCGGCATCCTGCCCTTCCTGTTCGGTGTCTTCTTCTGTGCGCAACAGTAATGCACCGTCTATGACTAAGCGCTCACCTGCGTGCAGACCTTCTGCAATGACTACTTTATCTTTTAGACGCAGTCCGGCTTTGACGGGGCGTTTTTGATAATGCCCATCACCAATGGCAACAAACAACCAGTCTGATTCATCTTCCGTAAACAATGCGGTTAAAGGGGCTACAACCGCCTTATCATTCGGATCACTTTGTACGTCAACAGCGGCAAACATGGCGGGTAACAAACGCCCATCAGGGTTCGGTAGCATACAGCGTACTTTTACCGTTCGCGTACTTTCATCCAGCACTTGGTTAATGTAACTGACGGTCGCCGTAAAGACCTGATTCGGGTAAGCAGGCACCGTGAGTAATACTTTTGCGCCGACATGGATTAGCCCCAAATCTTTCTCAAAAATATCCATTTGCAACCAAAGACTCTTTAGATCGGCAATCACAAATAATGGCTCGGCTAAATCCGGCCTGACTTCCATACCGGGGTTAATCGCTCGCTCAGTAACCACGCCAGAAATAGGCGCGTGTAACGCAAAACGATTATCGGTGCGATCATTCTGTACGCCGAGATTACCCAGTTTTAGTTTGGCGCGATCGGCTTCACTGCGCGCACGCGTTATAGCATCTTGCGCTTGTTCAAGGTCTTTACGCGGCACAATACCATGACTAAAAAGATCTTGCTGACGTTGCAACGCACGATTGGCGAGGCTCAAGTCCGCTAACGCATCAGCATAATCGGCTTGCGCCTGCCCCAACTCCGGGCTATCCAGTACGGCTAAAACCGTGCCCGCTTGAATTTTTGCGCCTAATGCCGTATTAATCTCGACGACACGTCCAGCGATAGGCGAGCTAACCCGCGCAGTATGCGTTTCATCATACGCAATTTTACCGGTAACGGGATCCATTAAAGGACGCTGCACTAATTCAACAATGGCCTCTTTAATATAGGCACGCTTGGGTGATGCAGGACTCAGCAAGACTTCGTTTTCAGGCAAAGCAATGCTTTTTTTAGGCAGTATTTTTTCTTCCGCCTGACAAGCCAAGAGCAGTAAACATAACAGTCCGATAATGACTTGTTGCATGGTTAGATATTTCCCGTTCATCGTTTAACTTCTTCGCCATATGCCATTAACAAGTCAGCCCACGCATTACTGCGATTGGCCAGTGCGGTGTAATAATCCAGCATCATGGCTTTGTAACTCCTTTCGGCATCAATTAAATCCAGTAAGCCTATAGCACCATTTTCATACGCAAATTCCTGTTCTTTACGTAACGTTTCAATACGGGTTACTACCAGTGTTTCAAAACGCTGGGCAATAGCATCCGCACCTTGCCAAGCTGCCAAGGCTTGCATAATATCGCTATGAATGGTTTGTTCAGTTTGCGTAAGAACCAGCTCCGCCGAGCTAACGCCAACGCGCGCTTGAGAAATCTCCCCCTCTTGCCGATAAAACAACGGTAACGGTACGCTGATACCAACGCCCGCGCTGTCAGTGAAGTAATTGCCGGGATCACGTTGGTAATAGGCGCTAACGGTAACATCAGGGATGGTCAACCGATTAGCCAGCGTCAACATCTTTTGCGCTTGTGCAATACGGATGCGGGCGGCTTGCAAATCGGGTCGACGCTCCAGCGCTTGTTTAACCAATTGCTCTTGTTTGGCGTGGGTTATCGTCGGTGTCGCTTTTGGCCACGCCTCGACGGCGACAATATCCAGCTTGTTTTCCGGCCACCCCAGCAACAGCAATAACGCAGCGCGCGCTTGCTTTAAAGCCGCGTGTGCTTGATCCAGATCCGCTTGCACTTTCAGACTTTCCACTTCAATGCGGGTATAGTCGGTTTCAGCAATATCGCCGGTTTTCAAGCGGATGCGATTCACCTTTAGAATATCTTGATAGCGTTTTACGTTATCACTGACCATTTGCTCGGTCTTTTGCGTCAGCAATAACGTGTAATAATCATGGCGCACGGCATTGGTTAAGGTGCGCAAAGTGTCTTGTAAATCGAACGTCACCGCTTCCGTCGCCAATTCGCTGCTTTCAATGCGTAAGCGGCGCTTCCCTGCTGTTTCGATGAGTTGTGATAGTTGTGGCGATATGGCCGGCAATGCTGTTTGGTTACTGTTTGAATTTTTAAATATTTCCGGGCTTAACGAAGATATATTAAAGCTAAACACCGGATTTGGAATGGCTGCCGCAATGACTTCTTGTGCCTGTGCGACGTCGATATTGAAGTGAGCGGCGATTAAATCCAGATTACGCTGATAAAACATCGCAATGACCTGTTGTTCAGTCATGGCGATATTTTTATCATCTGGGGGAGCGATTTCTGCGTGCGGTGCGGGTGTTGCTAGCACCGATAACGCGAGAACTACATTTAACACAGTGTTAAGTTTTAACATCTATCTTTACGTGACCTAAAGTTTTTGAGCGTTAACAGCAATGATCAGGACTTAAGCCATTCTCCTTGAGTAGCATACATAAAGCAGCCCATTTCTTGGACACTTAGGTTAATTCTTGCCCGGACTTACTGTCGCAAGAATTTTGCAAAATTCATCTTCAAGAGAATCCGTAGACGTAATAAAACCACCTAATAGAGAAACAACCAGCTCAACGCGCACCCCACCAGAACGGTTATGTTTAACCACCGCGTTTAATGGCACAGATTTTCCTTGACCACCAGTGACGGTTTGATTGGCACTGATTACGCCACTCTCTTCGTTACTACTGATAATCTGGTAGCCACTAGAGGCAATAGTGTCTAATAAATTATCAAAGGTACTGATTTTTTCTGCGTTGGGAAAGTCTTCAAAGGTTTTAAGTTGTCTACCACTCCAAAACCCTCCTTCGACCGAATAATGGGCAACGCAGGCACGATGATCATCGGCTTTTCTGGCAGTTTGTTCCACAGTACAGCCTTGAAGAAAAAGCGTAACGAAGCAGACAAGTAGACCTATTGGTTTCATGTGTTTTATCCTTTAGTGGTACTGAACAACCACTTGCTTAAGTGAGTTTAAATAACGGACTGAATGTCCACAAAAAAGTTAACGAGGCGCTTAACTATCCATCGCGTTATATACGGGTAATCTCAACGACTACGCCATTTTCGCTGCTGTCACTTTCAGGCGTTGCTATTAGCGCACCTAAAGACAGTTGCCACTGCACGGTAGCTTTCCACACTACGCCAATAACCGCCGTATTCAGCGCATTTTTACCACCAATATAGTCAGCCATGACAAACACCGTGTCAATCGGTGTTGGTACTTCAATACCCGCCATTAAACTCACATTGCTCCCCTCTCCTGCATAGCCTTGATTGGCGTAATAAACACCCAAATAATATTTCCCCCACCCCCCCAGATCAAAGGCATTGTTCACATAATTAAAGCTGGCTAATTGCGCTTTGCTGTTGACAATCGGCAGTGTTGGCCCTGATTGACTACCAATGCCAATTCTCCATTGCGGCGTTAACTCAAATGCTTTCTGAAAATTTAGTAAAAATAAAGGGTTGGCCCATTCATCATGTAAGCTGTACAGATCAACATTAAACAAATTTATGCCTATTTCCCAATTATCTCCTAACCCATAGTCTATCGTGGTATTTGAGGTTGTCGTGGATAAGACGTTAAATTGTTGTTGTATAAAAACCTGTTTTTGTTGAGTAATTTCAGCAGAAGGAACATTAAATAAGTTTTGTTGGGCAACACAATAATGACTGTTGCCCATAAAAAGCGTAAAAAATAGCATTTGATATAAAAACAGCACCGCTGCTTTTATTGTAATTTGATAATACATATTACGTTGGACATTTAAAAATTTAAGTTACACAATTTCAAAAGAGAAAATAACCGTAATAAACGTCATGGACACCAAGCCTAATAAAAAGATGATTTCCGCCAAGCGCTCTAACATAACGGAAGACTTATCTAAGCGAATGGATAAAAATGACATTAAAGAGCTGACCATAAACAAGACGCTATCAAGCGCCAGCGCCTTATCAATTAAATAATTGGCTACGCCTTGATCCGAGCTTTTTACAATACTGATAACCATAATACACACGCCAACCATCGTCGCCGAGTTGGGCAAAATATGATGTGAAAGGTCATTCGTATTATTTGTTGGATGCTTTTTTATCATTAGCGGCTTACCGTAAACGAGATTTAATAGATAAAATCCCCCTTTATACCCTTTGGGTATCAATCCCCCTTTGAAAAAGGGGGAAGTGAATAATTACACTGATAATTATAGTAGTTACATAATAGGCGCAGATGACAAGCCATTAACACGGTTCTTGGTCAGGATAAAATCCGCATGCGGCACGTACAATAAGTTAGCTATTTTGCGTACCAAGTATTCTTCTTGTGGGTCTAATACGCCATCACTAAACGCAAGACGCCAGAGCGATTCAATTAACTGGACTTTTTGTTCTAGGCCGCATTGCTTGTTAATCAATGAGGTAAATTCAAAATAATCCGTTGCCTGCTTTCTTTGCTGTTCCGCAGAGACTATTAAGGCGCTGGCGTTGTCATCAGATAAGGAAAAGTTCTTTTTAACCAGTGATAACACTAATTCACGTTCTGCTGGATCATCATTGCCATCAATAATGACCATTTCCAAGAGCAGCGCAACACTGGCGAGTTCCAATTGCTCTTCACTCTTTTCCGGTTCTAAAAAAGTTAAATGTTGCTCTAAAAAGCACTTAATTTGATTAAGCATGTTAGAAATTCCTAGTGATTTTAGGTTATTTTGGTCGCGGCTAAAATAAGGTTATGGTTCAATACATCATTAAATAGCGATTGGCTATTATAGCCGCACACCGTTAAAATAGTTGCGGAGAATTATGTATTTAACGTTACACAAGCGATTTCCATGCCAAGATATATTTTTAAATGTATACGCTAATAGACTGAATTTACACGCTAAAACACACAAACTCCTCTCGCTAAAAAGTCAGCGGTTGTAGTCAACCGTTTTTTCGGTGCTTTATAACCCTACTTACCGCATAGAAAATCGACAATAATGCCTGCTTAAAACTCAAAATGCGCTCTGCAACCGAAAATATCCACCGGACCACGGTCAGCGTTATAAGCAGGATTAGCAATGTGTTGGTAGTCAACCGATATCCAAGTCGATGACATAAGATGTAATTTGTAATACAGGTCAACAACACGTTCAGGTTTCACCGTTATTTTTCCATCGCCGATAAAGCCATCAATCCCTCCCATATTAAGGTACTGCGCGTGTTGATTTGAAATCCAGCTTTGCGCATAGCCAATGCCAAAACCATCTTGCGCTCTTCCCCAACGTAATCCTGTCATGGACAATCCAAACGATAATGATCGATCCGAAGAGGTATAGGAATACACTTCCGACTGACCATCAGAAACCATGCCCCTAAAAAATACGCCAATGTCGTCCGTTAGCGCCTGTTCCAGGTTAAGCCCTATGCCCATTTTAATGGTGGGTTGCCGCGCCCAACAAAGATCAGGCGCAGAAGCGTTATTGGAATCATAACTAAAACCGGTACAAGTGGTCGCATTCTGTGCAGGATTGGACTGATAGGCGGCAATCGCATCACTCCAACGCCCAGCATTTTCACGATTACGGTACACCAACAACCTTGCCGCACCTGCTTGTCCATTTAGGCGGTGCTTATGCACTAATTCCGCCTGATCGCCATAAAAAGTGAAAAACCTAAAATCCAGCGGTAAATCATTCGGATTTTTTGGCGTTAAAAACCGTCCAACTCGAAATGCCCAATCATCAAAGTAAAATTCACCGACCAAACCCCAAGAATAGCCTCTAGCGTCTGCTGCAAAATCATAAGCAGCATGCGTCATAAAAGCCATGTTAAAAAATTGCTGCCGCAGGTTACCGGCATAGCTATTTTGATCAAAAATATCAACGACACTTAGATTTCCAGCGGTGAATACTGCACGGCGACTGTTAACGCTTCCCGCTAATTGCAAGGGGCCGGAATCAACCGTCTGTTCTACGCCACCTAACGACACGCTTTGACGATAAAAGGCTCTAGCTCGATACCACGTCGCACTGGCTGTGCCATTTTTTTGTAATTCAAAATTTTGAATGCTGCCGCCCAAACCTTTTAGCCCAGAAAGCGGTTCTTCTGAAATCATTTCAGGAACGATGTAAAACTCTGCCCCTTGCCAACCTTTCAAGCCCATATAGGCGCTAAATGTTGCTGTAAAGCCGTTTTCTGCATCGGCTGATAACGAATTGGGTGTGCCGTTCAAATTACTGTAACGGGCAGGGAAAGCATTTTTCCAGCTTGAAATATACGTTGCTTGCGCATAGGCGTTCCAGCTTTCATCTTGCAGATCATGTAAATCCCAATCCGATAGTGCGCCCATCATGGAAAAATTGTTCCTTTTGGGTGACTGAGTATCCAGCGTGTCGGCTTGAAGTACAGTGCTAATTAGCATAGAAGCAATAAATAAAAATAGTTTAAAACGCACGCAAATACAGTCCATGATTGA
This sequence comes from Methylococcales bacterium, assembly GCA_026398935.1. Lineage (GTDB taxonomy): Bacteria > Pseudomonadota > Gammaproteobacteria > Methylococcales > Methylomonadaceae > SXIZ01. The sequence continues at coordinate 19,125 of JAPLRW010000284.1, read as the reverse complement.
TTAATAACATACCCTTTGGCGGATAATACTATCCATTTCATTACAGTTGTAACCTGTTACCAATAACTGTAACGCAAGCAGATACCAACATTGTTGGCAACGCTCAACACAAAAACAGTCACAAGACCCCAACACGCAAAAGCGGCGACCTAAGTCGCCGCTTTTTAATCGCGCCTATCCTCAAAAAATGCTGACGCTTACTGCCTTAAATCTTTAACCACCCGCACAATTTCATGATCGTCAGCAATGACTTCAATACTGAAACCCAGCTTTTTAACCAGCGATAACATAGGCGTATTAATCGCCAATACCTCGCCTTCAAAAAACGTCATGCCTTTGGTTTTCGCGGATTGCATTAAGGTTTTCATGAGTTTTGAGCCAATACCCAAGCACTGACAATCATCCGCTACCACCAAGGCAAATTCGACAGAATGCCCATCAGGATTCATGACATAGCGCCCGACACCCATTTCATTTGGCAGGGTGTTATCATCGGTTACGGCAACAAACGCCATTTCACGGTCATAATCAATTTGCGTAAAACGCACAATCATTTCTGGCGTTAACTCTTGTAACACTTGCATGTACCGAAAATATTTAGTGCGTTCCGACAGGCGATGTACAAAATCTTTTTCCATCACCGCATCTTCAGGACGAATAGGCCGGATGGTAATGTTCGCACCATTGGTTAATTGATGGTGTTGCGTGAGTTCATGTGGATACGGATGAATCGCCATGTGCGAATAAGGACTCAGCTGATGAGACGTTTGCGCTTTAATGCGGGCATCCACCGCCATCACGCCATGCTCATCGACAATCAAGGGATTAATATCCAGCTCAAGTATTTCGGGTAATTCACTCACCATGCTGGATACATTGAGCAATACGTCAATCAACGCGTCCATATTGGCAGGCGGTAAGTGGCGAAACGCTTTCAGGTATTTAGCCGCTTTGGTTCGGCTTAGCATTTGTTCAACCATATAGGTATTCAGCGGCGGCAGAGCGACAGCATTATCCTGCAGTATTTCCACCAACGTGCCACCCAAGCCAACACTGATCGCCGGCCCAAATACCGGATCACGCACCACACCCACCATCAGTTCACGACCACTGTTGGATTTAAACATCGGTTCAACCGTCATACCCACTTCGGTAATCTCAGGGTATTTTTGTTTAATCGCGTTTTCCATTTCCACAAAATGACGCGAGATGTCTTGCACACTGCCAATGTTTAGCCTAACACCACCAATGTCGGATTTATGGCTAAATTCCGCCATGTTGACTTTTAAAACCACCGGAAAACGCAATGTTTCAGCGGCGATCATGGCGTCTTTGGCACTGGCCACTTTAATGGTTTGCGTAACGGGAATATGAAACGCCGCCAGAATCGCTTTCGCTTCCTGCGCCGTTAACACTTGCCGCCCTTCAGCCAGTACGCGTTCAATAATTAAGCGAGCACCCTGTACATCGGGTTGATCCAGCTCCGCTTTCGGAGAGGGAATCTGTTTAACGAGGATTTGATTTTGCGTGTATTTCGCCAAAAAGGAAAAGGCATCAACCGCGACTTCTGGCGTGGTAAAGTGTGCAACCTTGCTATTAGCAAATAGATTACGGCCTTCCTGTACCCGCGCACCACCTGTCCATGAAGCTAATACCGGCTTTTGGCTAGTCGCTGCTCCGGCAATAATACATTGCGCGACGTGTGTAGGATCGGTCATTGCCTGTGGCGTTAATATCACTAAGATGCCATCGATATTCTCATCTTTCAGGCAAACGTCTAATGCTTGTTGATAGCGTTCGGGAGTAGCATCACCCAGAATATCAACGGGATTCGCATGCGACCAATGTAAAGGTAAGGTTTCATTCAGTGCGGCAATACTGTTTTCGCTTAACTCGGCCATTTGTACACCGACATCTTCGGCGCGGTCGGTACTCATCACGCCAGGCCCACCGGCATTGGTAATGATCGCAAGGCGGTCTTTTTTAACCACGTAATTATTCGCCAGAATACGCGCCGCCGAAAATAATTCGTTGATGCTATATACCCTGACCACCCCAGCTCTGGCAATCGCGGCATCAAAGACATTATCACCGCCCACCATCGCGCCAGTATGCGACATGGCCGCTTTACAACCTGCTTCATGGCGACCTGATTTGATTAATATAACTGGCTTCAAACGCGCCGCGGCTTTAAGTCCAGTTAAAAAGCGCCGGGCATCACGAATACCTTCGACATACATTAAAATGCCCGTGGTTTTACTGTCGGTGGCTAAATAATCCAGTACTTCACCGAAATCAATATCCGCCGCACCGCCCATGGACACCACGGTTGAAAAGCCAATATCCTGCGCTTTAGCCCAATCTAAAATAGCCGTACAAACCGCTCCAGATTGTGACAGTAACGCCAAACTACCGTCTTTAACCGTACCATCACCAAACGTTGCGTTTAATTGTCCACTGGGGCGAATAACACCCAGACAATTGGGGCCAATCAGCCGTATGCTATAGCGATTGGCAATATCCAGTACTTCCTGTTGTAAGCGCTTACCTTCTGCCCCTAATTCACCAAAGCCCGCGCTGATAATAATAACCGCAGTAACGCCTTTTTCGCCGCATTGCCGCACAATACTTGGAACGCTAGGCGCTGGCGTAGCAATCACCACCAGTTCAAGATCTTCAGGCACCGCATTGATATCTGGATACACTTTCAAGCCTAATATTTGTTCGCGCTTATGGTTCACAGGGTAGAGCCTACCCTTAAATCCTGCTTCCTGCATATTCAGCAATAAACGATAACCAACACTGTCTTCACGTTCCGATGCACCGACAATGGCAACGGATTGAGGAGTAAAAAAACGACTAAGATAATGAGGACCCATGATTGCTCCGTAGAAATTAAGAATAAGTATCGCTAGCTTTAGGATAACGGCTTAGGGCTATCCTAAAGATAGCTATGAAAATAACGCGACAGCGTAACGCTTCCGGTCACACTATAAACCGCAAAAGCATTCGTTTTTTAGGTTTTTATTACACTATAAAGCGTCCAATCCAGACGCCCCTCTTATTGAAAAAACGGCAGTATGAAGCCATTGCCGGAGAATTCACGAGCGTTTAAATTGTCCCTCAGCATCCTTTCTGGTTAATGATGCCGTTCGCCATCATACCAAAATAAAGGCGAAAGCAGCGGCCTTTATCCAATATCAGCCAACCTACATAGCTTCGCTAACACCACTATTTTCAGCGAAAGTCACCGCTATCTACTATACTATGCAGGGTTGGGGTTGGCTTATCCGTAAGCTGTTGTTCATGTCGAGCCCTTTAATACACTCCCAATCGAATTCGATGCGTTTACTCAGTTTTGTTTTCTTATGCATGACCACTTTAAGCCATGCACTAGCGGCGATTGATCGTCCGCTTGTTGTGGGAAGTGAACAAGATTACCCGCCTTTCGCTACGGGTTACACCAATGAAACAGCAGGAGGATTTAGCGTTGAATTATGGCGATCAGTGGCTAACGAAGTCGGTATCCCGTATACCATTCAGGTTAAGCCATCCCATGAACTGCTTAAAGACTTTGAAGCGGGGAAAATTGATGTATTAATCAATCTCGCGCAGTCAGAACAACGTAATCAATTCGCAGATTTTACCGTACCAACGGTAATCGTCCATGGTGCAATATTCGTAAGCAACAACAAGGGACATATTCAATCAGAAGCCGATCTTAACGGTAAATCCATCATCGTACTCAAAGGTGATTTAGCGCATGACTACGCCCTGTCCAAAGGCTGGAAAAAACAATTAGTCTTAGTAAATACCTCCGCAGAAGGTTTAAACATGCTGGCCTCCGGTAAGCATGATGCCATGTTATTAGGAAAACTAACTGGCATGCAAACCGTGGAAAAATATCATTTATCCAAAGTTCACGCACTGCCCATCAATATAGGATTTCTCCAAAAATTCTCCTTTGCTGTGCAAGAGGGACAAACTGATTTACTCGCGAGTATCAATGAAGGTTTAGCACTCACAAAGACCACTGGACGTTACGACGCTTTATATGAAAAATGGTTTGGTGTTTACCAAGACCAATCATTTTTAGCCCCCGCTGTCTTATTCTTTTTATTACCCTTGATTGGCGTATTGTTGGCCGCCACTCTCTATACGCGCTATAAACGTAATAGCGAGCGCTTGAGCGAAAAAAGAACACAGCAAGAATTACAATCCCGTTTCCAAAAAATAGCCAATCGTATTCCGGGATTCATCTATCAGTTTCGTTCACGTCCCAATGGTAGCATGTCATTCCCTTACGCCAGCATAGCCATTCATGACATTTACAGGCTCAGTCCAGAAGACGTCTTTGAGGATGCCAGTAAAATATTGACGGTGATTCACCCCGATGACCTCGATCAGGTTATAGCTTCGATGCAGACCTCCGCAAAAGAATTGAGTCTTTGGCAACATGAGTACCGGGTTAAATTCGACAATGGTGAAGTACGTTGGCTTTTAGGCAATGCCATGCCGCAGCGAGAAGCGGATAATTCGACACTGTGGCATGGCTTTGTCACCGATACCACTGAACATAAAAAAGCGGAAGCACTATTAACCCACAGCCAGGAACGCTTAAATTATGCGTTACAGGGCGCTAATGATGGCTTGTGGGACTGGAATATGGAAAACAATGAAATTTACTATTCCCCGCGCTGGGAATCGATGCTTGGCTACGTCGAAGGTGAGTTAGAAGCCGATTTAGATACCTGGACTAAACTGATTGATCCCTCACAACGTGAAGGTATTTTACAAAAAGTGGTCGCTTATATTGAAGGAAAATCCCCCCTCTTTGAAGTTGAGTTTCGGATGCGCCATAAACTCGGCCACTGGGTTGATATTCTGTCACGCGCTAAGCTGGTAGTGGGTAGCGATGGCAAGCCGCTTGTTCCGCAGCGCTTGGTCGGTACGCATGTTGACATCAGTGACCGTAAAGCGGCAGAAATAGAATTACAAGCGCATCGTGACCACCTGCAGGATATGGTTGATGCGCGAACGCTGGAATTAATGCATGCAAAAGAAGTAGCTGAATACGCAAATAAGCTTAAATCAGAATTTCTCACCAATATGTCGCATGAATTACGCACACCGATGCATGCCATTCTCTCTTTTGCAGAATTTGGACTGAACAATACACTCAGCGATCCCTCTGAAAAACTGCATACTTACTTTGATCGTATTCATGTATCCGGCGAGCGCTTATTGAAATTACTGAACGATCTACTCGATTCCTCCAAGTTTGAAGCAAACAAAATGATTCTCGATGTACATCATTATGATCTGCAATTACTGACGCAAGAAGCACTAACGGAATTTGAGTCACTCACCCTTCCCAAGCAATTACAGGTCACCTTAGATACCGCAACCTGTGAAACCATCGCAGAAGTAGACGCGCCTCAAATCGGACAAGTTATTCGTAACCTACTCTCTAACGCTATAAAATTCACGCCGACTGGCGGCACAATTAACATCCAGTTATATCAAGGCGAGTTAAATCAGGCAGACAGTACGGAAGCAATACCAACTATTCAAATAGCGGTCAGCGATTCCGGCGTAGGTATTCCTGAAAACGAACTGGAATCGGTGTTTGATAAGTTTGTTCAAAGCAGTAAAACAAAAACCAATGCAGGGGGTACGGGTCTTGGTTTGGCTATTTGCAAACACATTGTCGAGGCACACCGGGGGCAATTATTTGCACGTAATAACCCGGCTATTGGTTGTACATTTACACTTATTCTACCCATTCATCAGTAAAAAACCCCACACCAGACATACCAAAAAAAACCTTGTCGAATTAGGCTAGCGCCAACCCGACAAGGTTAATTTAACGGCCAATGACCCTCACTAACGACGAAGCCGCCGTCAATAACGCGAAGGATTATTTTTCAGTGGTTTTTTTACGGAAAAAACCTTTTAATTTATCCGATACAGAATGTTCTTGCTCAACCGTTTCTTGATCTACGGTGGGCTCAGAAAGTGCGTCTAACTTCTCCAGGGCTTCTTCTGCATACTCAGCAAGCGCACCTTTACTAAAAAGACCCAAGCCAAAACGTTTTTTAAGCTTAGTAACAGCCACATCTTGCTCAACCACTACGTCGTTCAATACTGGCGTTTTTACCGACACATCAATGGCTGGTGCCACGGATAACGGCGCACCATCTATAACCAGCGCTTCTACTTTCGCTTGCTTTTTACCTAATTTAAAAGCATTAAACATAGACGGTTTTTTATCTTCCGCTGACTTAACATTTGCCGTTACTACTGTAACGGGCGCGTCAGTGCTCAATAATGCTGTTGTTGCATCCTGAATCGGTTGCGTGGCTTTTACCACGTCTTGCTCATCCTTTTTGCCAAAACTAAACCTGTTTTTAAGCTTCGCCATGGGCTCTACAGTCGTACTGGTTTCTACAGCCGCTATTTCTGCTGCTACCGATGTCACAGCATCCTCCACATCTTTTTGTAAAGCAGGCGTTTTATTGGATTTAAAACTGGACTTCAACGTATTGAATAACGACTCTACTTTGTGCTCAGATTGATGAATAAAGCTTTCTATTGCATCCGTTGGTTCAACCTCTACGCTAAGCGTATGATCAGTACTCTCAGGCACTATTAATGTCGCTTCATCCTGATCGGCTGGCGGCACGCTTGCCGTTTCTTGCTCAGATTTCTTACTAAAACTAAAAAAGCTTTTAAGTTTTGTGACGGATGCATCGGCGACAGACGCTTGCTCAGCCAATACCAGCGTTATAGCTACCGATTCTAATGGTTCGGACACCCGTGTAGATGCTACGTCCTGCACTAAAATCTGCGCTTCAGGTGCTTTAAAACTGGCACTCACTGCTGCTACAGCAGGCGCTTTATGCGCCGCTTGAGCGATAACATCGTCTATTACAGCGACTTGTTCGTCATTAACTGCCACGGCAACGGGCTCATTAATAACGGGTAATGCTTCAGTCTGTAGCGGTTTGGCTGACGCTTTAATTAATTCAGCCTGTTGCAGCAATGCTTGCGCATGCTCTTCCTTAGCCAAAACCAGTTCCACACTTAATTGTTCCTGCTGTGCTTGTTGCTCTACCACGCGCGCCTGTTGCGTTTCAAAATCGTGTTCAAGCTTAGCCAGTTGCGCTGCCTGGGCAGCCATTTTTTGGTTCATCTCTTGCACAGTGACTTCAAACCCAGCCAGTAAATCACGCTGCTTACTTTTTTCTTGCTTAAGTGCCAACTGCTCCTGCGTGGTTGTTTTTAAACGGTTGACCAACTCATTAACCACACTGCTGTGCTGTTGCCATAACGTAGAGACATTACTCTCTGAGATAGCAGGTAAAGGCTGGCTGAAGAAAAAATTGCTTTGCAAAGTTTGCAAGTCTTGTGCAAGATTTTTTTCCAGTTCCGAAGCTCGCGCAATCGTAACCTGCGCAAGCGCATTATCATGCTCTAACTGTTGCACAAGCTGTTTTTGGCTGCTCAATTCAGTTTCAGTATCTAACAACTGCTCAACCGTCGAGGCTAAAACATCACTCACCTGAAGTTGCTCTTGCTCAGCGGCCGTCAGTTGTTGTTGGCAGTGCGCACGCACCTTACCCATTTTTGCCCGGTAATATCGCGATAACAAAAACCACGTCATAAGGGCAATCATAACGCCAATAATGACAGCACTCACTAACGGACTGTGAATGGTAATGGAATTCCAGTTCAAAAGAACCTCTTTAAGATTGCTTACAAAGGCCTGCATAAGACTATTCCCGGGTAAAATGTGTAATTAACGTTGTTTACGTAAGTAACAACCTTTATTTTTTATCTTCACTAACTCAATAGCGTTACGCTATCCGCTGCTCTGGTACTGCACCCACTGCCCATAATTTCTCAAGTTGATAATAATCGCGTGCTTGTTCGGTCATCAGGTGTACCACAACATCCCCTAGATCCACCAATACCCAATCAGAACCCTGATCCCCTTCAATACCTAAGGGCTTAAAACCTTTTTCTTTAACCGCTTCAGACGCGTAATGGCTCATAGACGAAAGGTGACGATTAGACGTACCCGTTGCAACGACCATGTAGTCAGTTACACTGCTACGGCCACGCACGTCTATTACAGTCAGATCCTGCGCTTTTTTATCATCTAAAACGGTTTCAATGATATTCAATAATTCAGTTGCTTGCATTTAAATTCCTATAGTATTAAGGGGGTATTACACCAGCGATTCATGCTGGTAAAGGTTATGTTGTCGAATAAAGTCAATGACACTATCCGGTAATAAAAAACGTGGGTTTTGTCGTTTAGCGATCAAGTTTCTGATTGCGGTCGCCGAAATATCCAGCTGTGTGACATGTTGAAAAAATAATTTCCCGCCCGGTGCGTGTTGTAATAGTGCGGCGTTACTAACCAGCCGATCACGTTTGCTGCCAATATCTGCTGGCACTGTAAACCCGGGGCGAGTCATCACCACGATATGAGCATAATCAAATAAATGTGGCCATTGATACCAGCACTCCAAATCTGCAAAGGCATCCATACCCATAAACAGCAATAACGGTGTATCGCCATGCGCTGCACGTAACTCACGCAGAGTATCAACCGTGTAGGAAGGACCTGTTCTATCAAGCTCACAACCGTCCGCCACTAATCCTTGGCTGTTTGCCAGTGCTAACTGCAGCATCTGTAAACGCATAGCGGGAGGCGTTAACGGCGCTGTCCGATGGGGCGGATTCGCACAAGGAATTAAACGGACTTCATCCAAATCAAACAACGCTTTAATTTCAACGGCTGTCCGCAAATGCCCAAAATGCACGGGATCAAAAGTACCGCCATAAATACCAATCATTTACTGCCTAATGTGTCCATCACCTAACACAATGTATTTCAATGAAGTCAGCCCCAATAGTCCAACGGGACCACGCGCATGTAATTTATCGGTACTAATACCAATTTCAGCACCCAATCCATATTCAAAACCATCCGCAAAGCGCGTTGAAGCATTCACCATAACCGAACTTGAGTCCACTTCTCGTAGAAAACGTCTGGCAAGCGAATAATCTTCCGTCACAATGCTATCGGTATGCGCTGAGCCGTAGTGATTAATATGCTGCATGGCCTCGTCTATATTCGCGACCACTTTTATCGACAAAATCGGCGCTAAATATTCTGTACGCCAATCTTCTTCCGTAGCTCGAATACAATCCGGTATAAACGCACAGGTCTTCAAGCATCCCCGCAATTCCACTTGCGCTTGCCGATAACGCGCCGCAAGCAACGGTAATACTTTAGGCGCAATCGCTTCTGCTACCAGTAAAGTTTCCATGGCATTACAGACACCATAGCGATGCGTTTTCGCATTGACAGCAATTTCAACCGCTTTGCTTACGTCAGCTTTATCATCAATATATACATGACAAATGCCGTCTAAATGTTTAATGACCGGAATCGTCGCTTCCGCAGTAATACGGGCAATTAAACTTTTACCCCCGCGTGGTACGATAACGTCGACATAGTCTTGTAAAGTAATCAGTTCACCTACAGCCGCTCTATCGGTAATCGCCACGACCTGCACGGCATCCACTGGCAAACCTGCCACTTGCAAGCCTTTTGCGATACATTTAGCAATGGCCTTATTAGAATGAATCGCCTCTGAGCCACCTCTTAAAATACAGGCATTACCCGACTTTAGACACAGCGCCGCCGCATCTACCGTCACATTGGGTCGTGACTCAAAAATAATGCCAATAACCCCTAACGGCACACGCATCTGTCCGACTTGAATACCGCTGGGACGGTAGCTTAAATTTGTCACTTCCCCCACCGGATCGGGTAAGGCAGCAACTTGCTTTAAACCCTCAATCATGGCGTCAATGCCAGATACGCTGAGTGCCAAGCGATCTAGTGACGCACTGTCAAGACCTTGTAACCGCCCTGCCGCTAAATCCTTTTGATTTTCTGCGACCAAAAAATCACGCGCCAGAGAAATTTCTTCAGCAATCGCCAACAATGCCTGATTTTTTTTAAGCGAGGGTGTTCGGCTTATTTCACGACCAGCAAGCTTAGCTTGCTGGCCTATGGTTTGCATGTATTGCTTAATATCCACTCAATTATCCCCAACATAACGCATTAACGCGTCATTATAACCGCTAAATCAGTGGTTTAGTATATTTAAGTGTAACAAATCATTCACCTGCACCAAGAACGCATCGCGTATCTGTTTAGTGCTTTTTAGGGAAGGGTTGACGGAATCTTTTTGAAAAGGCTAGGCGACACGCACCTTGCTCGCTTGTTTAGCGATAAAGGATAAACCTATAGTCGAACTGGGGATGACGACTTAAGGCATTTATTTCCTAAAAGCCACGGCTTTAGGTAACGCGAAAAACAGCACAACTGTGTTTTTTTGATAACGGCATCAAGGTGCGTAACACTAAATAACCTGCACCTCACCGCCACTGTTGCGCGCGCTGACCAGCATAAACCGCAAATGCTTAAAATGTAAAAACTCTTGTCTGGCTCGCTGAGTAACCGCTTCGGCTAAATCAACACCAGCCATTGCACAAAAACCCGTCGGCCCCCACGATGTCTGACCAATCGCCACAGCACCTTGTAGCGCCAGCCACTGCATTGCCTCGGCAACTTCAGGACTGGTAAAAACGCCGCCTTGCACAGAAGAAAAATGCTCCCCCACCGCGCGCTGCAGCTGAGTAATCACCTCCCCAAATGGCAGCAAGTTATTTTCAGCTACCGCAGGCAATCCCTGCATCAATAATAAATAGCATAAGCGCGCCGCTTCCTGCTGAGAAAAAGGCGGTAAGGTTTTAAATGCTTGCACTTCCAGCTGACCATGTAAGCCCTGCCCTCGCTCATCAAACACCAAAATGAATCGCCACGCATCTGGAATATCCATGTGTGCAACCACTGGCGGCGTAATGGTATGCTCCCCTCTTCCGCCATCAACGACCAAGCCACCCTGTTCAAAAACACCAATACCAATACCTGAGCGTAAGCCTCTGTCCATCACTGCCGCAATATCACGTACGCTTAAACCTAAATCATAATATGCATTTAATGCCGAGCCAATCGCCAGTGACATTTGCGTACCAGACCCCAAACCGACATGCTCAGGAATAGCTGATTCAATAGTAATATTAAGTTTATCCGACACATTAAATGCCTGACTAAACAGTGCTAAACAACTCTCTGCCCGTTGTGCTAAAGGGCCTGAAACCGTACGTTGCGTTGCAGCAACCAGCGATAATCGCGTACTGATTTCATTGAGTGCCACACCAATACTGCCAAAATGTCGCCCCAAAGAACCACTCAAATCAATAAAACCCATGTGTAATCTGGCTGGCGCTATAACGGAAACTTTGTTAGGAAAAATCTTCAAATGACTGGGTTATTTAATAATGTGTAATGATGGCAAAATTATACAGGATCAGATTAAGCTACGTCACTTAAGGCTGACTATTTTGGATAACTAACGGATGTTACGCAACGGCTTGAGCAGAACTGCCTAATACCGATTATGGCGTTACCCCCAAAGGACGCACCCTTTTTTGGGGGGTACAAGTGATAGCGAAGAGTTCCGCACGCAGACTAGAGATAAAGCGGGCAATCCCTGCCATCCTCAGAAAAAGTAGTTCTAAAAGTAAAAAATGACGATATTGATTAACATTTATATAGGGTCTATCCAAAAACGCACTACCCGCAATCACCACCAACAACAGGCACGAAAAAACGCTGCTAGGCAGCCGTAAACTGAAAAAAGGGGCAATTAAGCCCCTTTCAATAGAAAAGCCTTTTATACTTAGCTACTTAGCAGTTCACTAAGTATCTAGGCAATACATCTTATGCGACCAACGTCACTTTACGTTTTCTGAATGAAAACAGACCTACCATTGCAGAACCCATAAACCATACGGCAGCAGGAACTGGCACAGCCGATACTGCAGATGCTACAGTTGTCGTTCCTGTATAAGTACCACCAAATAATCCACTCGCAGCAGTGCTTGCTACAGAAAAATTATAAATACCCGCAGTTATGCCAGCTTTAAAAAAATTACCTGTTTCACCATTGACTGAAAAACCATCCAAACTCAGAAGAGATGCGCCTCTTTGAGAAAGAGTGGTTGGAGAAAAAGTAAGTGTTGCTACATCGCCACTACCAACATTCAAAGTCCAACTGTCACTAAACCCTGTTAAGGAATAGTCTTTATCAAGCTGACCCGTTCCATTGCCCGTATAACTACTTGATGGACTGGTTGAACTCGAATAACTCGTGGTGGTAGTTGCCCCCACTAACATCGGCGCGGTCAGTAAAGCGCCTAAAACGACTGATTTAAAAATTGACATAATTAATTCCTTGTACAACATAAAAATAACCTGGGAACAATTGGCTGCTACGTCATAAATAACAGGCTGACCTCTGATTCCTGCCGCAACATGTTTCACTCCCAGACGATATAAAAATCCTTTTCTAATCATAATCTGTCCTTTTACCCCAAGAAGAATACAACTATTAAACCCTTAACGGCTCAACCAGCTCACCACAAACGACTTAATAGCATGATATTATTTACAAATGGGGGGTAAAAATCACGAACAGCATAGCGCTCAATTTAGTCCTGTAAATTAGCGTTATTTTTTACACTCACTATCAAGTGTTTGACTTAAAATAAACATTCGTTACTCAGAATCATCGCGCGTCATCCACTAAAAAAATAGCGATGCCCCTTTATGTGATAGATCGTCGCCTAAAACGCCTACTGTTGGTTTTGGCATACCTCTGGTGGGACGAATACTCCTAGCCCAAGCCACTATAACTGTGCTTGCGGCACACTCCCAAAAAAATAGCGTAGCATATTGAAGTTACACTAAAATGACGAAATACTTTTATATTTCAAATAGCACTTAGTTATTTTTTTAACTAATAATTCATTGACTACCAATATACAAATTCAACCAGGAGCTAATGATTTTAGCTTTAAGTCTTTTTCGATAATCAGGATCATCCATTTTTTCTTCACGACGGTAAAACATATTTAGCTGCTGCTCAGTTGGAGTAAAGCGGCGATCTTTTAAGGCTCTACGCTTTACAGAAATAGGTTGCTCATTACCCATCAACGCCCGTTCATTACCTCGCCTTTCTTCTTTCTTTTTAAATTCAGCACCTTCTTTTATTTTTCGACGCATCCAAATATACCGCGTGATTTTTAATATGCGCCACGCATAACTTATTCCCCAATAATGACAGGTAAACAAGCCTAAAAAGCATAATAAAACCAGCCCTTCCGGCATATTGAATAAAAGGTCAGCGATAATACCAATAGCTGCCATAATTAAGCCATAGCTGGCAAGTCGCATAACCACCTGATTCACGCTATAACCCGTTAAAGACATAATGTGGTGTAAATGCTCACGATCTGGGTTAAACGGCGACCGTCCCTGGCTAAGTCGGCGTAACATAATACACACGGAATCAAAGAGTGGAATAGCAATAATCCATAAAACAGTCGTTGATGCAATAATAGGATGCTGTCCTTGAGAGGCGGAAATCGCTATCCAGCATACCGTAAAACCAAATAACGTACTTCCGGTATCGCCTAAAAACACACTGGCACTGGTGCGCCCCGCCACACGTAGATTAAACACCAAGAAGGCAATTATGGTTGCAATAATGATGCTGCAGAAATTAAACAACAGCATATCCTGAGCAAACCAGGAAATCAGCGCTAAAGCCGTCATGGATACCAACGTCAGCATACCCGCCAAGCCATCTATGCCATCAATCATATTAAATGCGTTCACGCCCCCTACAACGGCAAATAACGTGAAAAAACTGGAAAAACCACCTAATTCAATGTTGCCTGTAAACAACAAATCACCCAAATTGATAATTTTTATGTCCGCCATTTCAGTCATAATGAGCCCGGCGGCGACTTGGGCTACCATTCTTATTCTAACACCAAGCCCTTTATAATCATCCACTAAACCAACACACACCAGTAGACCCGCTGCCGCTAAATAAGCATTCTGGTGTGGCAGTTGAAAATCATTAATGAGTAAGGTTACTAAAATAGCCAAATAAATAGATACCCCCCCAATCAAAGGGGTTGGTTTTTTATGTTGTTTTCTATGGTCAGGACGATCCGTTAAACCTATTTTTTCAGCAAACGGACACAACACCATAATAAACATAACGGTTGCAAGCAACGATGAAAAAAATAGATTTTCTGACATAAATACAATAACTAAGTAATTTGTTAACGGCACTGTTTCATTAATATTTCTACTCAATATTAGCTGAGTTCTTTTAATTTGATAGTTGCTTTATCCACCCACGGCGCATGACTATTTTTAGACAGCGCTTTTTGTAACGCTAATTTAGCTTCTTCATTTCGCCCTTTTGCCGCATAAGCCATGGCTAAATGGTAACTAAACTCCGGAAAATCAGGCTCTAATTTAACCACTTTTTCTAATGCACTCACCGCATCGTCTAATTGACCATTCAAATAACTCAACCAACCAAACGTATCCAAAAATACCGGATCTTTATAATCCTTAAAGGATTTAACAATAGTAAGCACATCACTTAGCCGTTTTGGATCGGTGGTGGTCTCAGCGGTAATAGCCGCAAGATTATTCATGGCCGCTTTATTATCGGGCTTGATCTTTAAAATAGCCGTATACGTTTCGATGGCGGCATCCGGCTTAGCCGTTTTTTCATACAGCATCGCCACAGCTTGCATTAAATTAACATTCTGCGGCAGTGCGACTAGTCCTTGTTGGTACACTTTTAGCGCCTGATCAAACTGATTTTGCACAATATACACAGCCGCTAAATTTCGATACCCGACTTCTTCAGTTTTAGCCAAGCTAATAACCGTCGAAAAAACACGCTCGGCATCACTAAAACGCTTCTGATTTTGATACAAAACACCCTGTAAATTTAATAAGCCACTGTTAGCAGGATGTTCTGCCAATAACTTGTCCAATAAACCAGTCGCCTTACCCGCCTCACCCATGGACAAATAAACGTTGCTTAATCCAGCCAAAATATCTAATCCTAATGGATTTAATTTAAGTGCTTCGTTATAAGCATCAACGGCTGCGGGAAGCTTTTTTTGTGCCACATACAGCTGGGCTAATTTAAACGCCGCTAATCCGGAATTATCCACCTTGGCAATCGATTTGGCAGTCTCTTCAGCTTTTGCCCACTCCGTTTTACGGGCATATAAATCCACCAACATCGCTAACACTTCCGCATTTTGTTGCTTGGCTTGCCCTAAATCTTCCAGTAGAGAAATAGCCGCTGTCTCATCTTTTTTCATGGCTAACATTCTTGCCAAGTCTTTACGCACATCAATATTGCCAGGATTAATCGCAAGACTGTTTTTAAGTGATTCTTGCGCCAAATCAAGATAACCGCTTTTCAAATGCGTTCTGGCTGATAAAATATTGGCTTTTTCTGATTCAGGTTGATCACGTAACACGGTTCGTAAATCACCGATTGCCGACTCATATTTACCCGTGTCAACCGATAACGTGGAACGCATCATTAAGGCGTCCGCGTTATGCGCATCCACCTTAATAACCTCATCAATCAATTGCTCAGCCTTGGCTTTATCGCCTTGTTTTAACATAAACTTAGCCAACATATTTTTAGCTTTTAAACCATCAGCGCCCGCTATATCATTGCTAATAATATGATTTAAAACAGGAATAGCCTTTTCTGGCTTTTCCTTATAAAGACTCACTAATGCAAAACTAAACTCATGATTGGTCGGATTCGCTTTACTGAATCCCAGTAAGCTCTCTTCTGCTCTCGCCTCACCTTTCTGACTTAGAAAATACTCAATTAACGCCAATTTTGGCTCAGTTTCGGCGGGTTTTTTGGCAATAAGATCCCGCAACACCTGCTCCGCCTTGTCCAACTGCTTAGCGACGACATAGTATTTTGCCATACTGTAATGTAAGGCGTTCTGATCAGAAAAGCGCGTAAGTAAATCACTCACCATGTTATCGGCAACGTTGCCTTTTCCTGCAGTCATTAATACTTGCATCTTCATTAAGGCGAGATTAATTTCATCAGGGTGTGCCGTTAACGCGGCATCAATAACCTTGAGCGCTTCGTCATACTGTTTCGATTCACTGTACAGTTTAGCTAACAAAAACGTCGCTTCTAAATCCCCAGGATTAAGCGACAATACCTTTGTAACAATGGCTTGTGCCGAAGTTTTGTCATTTTTTTGTAACAGTACCGCCGCCTTTAATACCAGTGCTTCTTTGTTATCTGCATTTTTTGCCAGAACTAAGGCTGACTTCTCTAGGGCTTTATCCGGCTCCCCACCAAATAAAAATAGCTTACCCAATTTAATTTGGGCTTCAAGAAAATCAGGCTTATCCACGACCAGTGCCGACAATAGCCCGAACATTTTCTTCCAATCCTGATCCTTTTCCGCCAACTGCGCCATTAAATATAGCGCATCGGTATTTTTAGGGTTAATTTGTAAAACGTTTTTTAATTCAACCCGCGTTTTGTCATAATTTTGCACTTTAAATGAAGCCTGAGCTTTTTCTAAATACTGCTTTTCTTTTTCGGCGGAACTTCCACAGCCCGTTAAAGTAATGACCGCTGCCATCAAGCTATAACGCAAAATATTTTTATTGATCATAAACTAACATGCTCTACTATAATAAGTTCGGAAGGGTTTACCACTAACCATCGAGTAAAATTTTTAAATGTATTCAATATGTTGAGAATAGAACAACGCTTATTTAAAGACGGCATAACTAAACAGCGATCAATTTGGAACGTAATCCGGTAACAGCGGAATCCCCGCTTGAATAAACGCATCCAATGTTTGATCACCTTGTACAACAGTCTGTGTTTCATTCAGCGGTATCACCAATCTGACCAATGCACCATCGGTTCGTTTTCGGGTCAATGCATCCCAAAATAAAAACCATTTAGCCAAGTATTCATTGGTAATAATTCGTCCACGCTGTTGAAACCAATAATAAACCAGTTGTTTAGCATCACCTTTACTAATCACGACGCGATTAACCATCAACGGCTGACCATTCGGCATGGTTACAGAGGGGATTACTTTTTGCTCAAAATCTCCCATTAACCAACCATCACCCGGCAAACAAGATTTAGGTGAATGCACCGAAGCCCCTTGCCGCTGCGAGCTATAATAAGCCACATAAAAATTAACGGGGGCAGTATCTGTTAATCGCGCATAGTTAGCAATGATGTAATCATCAAACTGCAACGTATCGATATACTTCTGCTCCATCCCGACCTCAATACCTTTCCACTCATTTATTTGCAAAGGGAAATTAACAAAATGCCGCCGAGAAGGCGATAAATCCTGCCGATCATCCAGATACAGAGAAAATGTAGAGGCAACCAGTAATAACCCGCAACAGGCCGCGTAAGACGCAGGCAAACCGAGCGACATACCCATTACATGCTTATTGCTAGGAAGCTGAACCGGAAGATCAGGTATCGAGATCCCAACCACAAATACATCACTAAACTGTTTGTGTTTTATAAACCAACGGGTCAATAGCCACATTTCCACAAATAACAGCGCCAAACACCCAATAAAAATAACCCATCCTTCAAAGTCATGTAAAAAGCCTTCCGCTTGTGCAATACCAAAGTTATCAACCAAGATACCGATCATGGCAATACGAAAACTGTTCATTAAAATGGTAATCGGCACAGTCGATAGAAAAATTACTGTGCGCATCCAAAATGGCGCTCGAAAAAAATATGCGCAGAGAAAACCAAAGCTGGCCAACGGGAATAAATAGCGTAAACCACTACACGCTTCGACCACCTGTAACTGATAAGCCCCCAAATCAATGACATTACCTTCAAGATGCACACTAATATCAAATAGCCTGATAATCGCAACGCCTAAATCGGATGAAATTAACTGCAAATTAGAGGACAAGTTGTTGTACAAAAACGGCGGAACGGGAATCATGAAGTCTAAATAGGTTAATGGAAACCACAAGATTCTCATCACCCCCCGCCCCCAAAATGCCACACATAAACCCGATAACACCATTAAAAAAGCGTATTGCGTAATAATGAATAACGAGGATAACTTACCCATTAAGCCTAAAATTAAGCCCAACACCACCACCGCTAACCCACCCCAACTGCCTGTATGCGTCAATTTAGCTAATGTTGCCCGACTTTCCCAAACTAACCATCCAGAAATAAAAGGGATCAAATAGCCATGACTGTATTCATCCCGCTCCCATTGCTCGACAGTAAAAACCAATCCTTTGTCAAAAATAAGCAGCAAACAAATACCAATCACGCAAGAAGACAGTATCAAAAGTGATTTTTTATTTAAAGCAACCATTATTTTTGTTCATTTCATAAAAGTGAAGACTGTCAATGACATTTATAAGCTATCTATAGATATAATGAGGCGTATTTTTGGTAGTGTTGAACCTTGCCTTAATAGTCGCTATTCAATTTTTTAGCGTGACTGGCAGAACCGATAAACCAAGGTGTTTTTGTCAAGAGCGCAGCGTATTGCATAATCGCGGTTCATAGCTACACGGCTTGATTTGATGAAATCTTCTAAAAAGAATGCATCATCGATAATGAGGAATGCTTTTTTCTCCTTGAATTAACGGATATTTTTTCATCCCACCCCGTTCAATAAATTGACTGCGACAGATAGTGCTTGCACTACGAAATCGAGAATACCCCATTTTTGAATAATAAGCAGGATGACTTTCAATCCACTGCTTTAACTCATTTAACATCAATTCATACGTTAATGCAGGGTACTTAAGCTCTTTGCGAGTACATACCAGACTTTTATCCACACTATAATCTTCAAAGGGAATGATTATTATGTCTTTGTTCCATATTTTGGCAAATAAACACACCAAATCATATTTAGAAATTTTATGTTCCGGGCATAAATATAGTGGACCCCGAAATCAGGACAATAGTTTAAGCTATACCCTGTCATGGAAAAGGGTTAACAATGAGCGAGAACAAACGGAAGATTTTTACAAGTGCAGAAAAGGCGAAAGTTGCCTTGGCAGCGGTCAAAGGATTA
>JAPLRW010000127.1 GCA_026398935.1 Methylococcales bacterium | reverse complement strand
TTAAGTGAGTTAAAAATAAGCATTAATTTACCTGTAATATCTACCGCTTCTACCGCTACGCCAACGCCAACGCCAACGGTGATACCAACGCCGATACCTGCTATTGCGCCCACAGCACTACCGACAGCAATACCCATGGTGACGCCCACAGCACTACCGACGGTTACACCCGTTTTGCCAGATGACAAATGTACGGCGTTAAACGTAAAGAGTCTTCGTGAGAAATCGGACAATAATGAAAATGACTGTAAGCCAACACTAACGCCGACTTTACCGCCGATACCCGTCGTCACCCTTGATGGAAAAAATTTATACATGGTCAATTGTTCCAGTTGCCATGGCAGCAACCCTAAAGCGAATAGTGATCACGTATTACAGGGTAAAGATGCGGGAACGATCCGTGACGCTATCCAAAAAAATAAAGGTGGAAAAATGGGTATTTTAAAGGACCGTATCAATGATGCCGCGATAGAAGCCATAGCCGCGTATCTCAGAACGTTTTAAATAAAGCGGCCATATTATTAGTCGTTAAACATATTCAGGTTGCGCTGCAACCTTTGCACAGGAACATAAAATGAAAAACACCGTATATTCTGCACTGTTTGTTGCCTTAACTGGCGTCGCATCTATGTCTACCGCACAGGCTATTGATGTGGGACAGCCCGCGCCCGCCTTTACCTTGCCTTCTTTGCAACAAAATACCCCAACCGCTTTAACGCAGTTTGCGGGGAAAGTGGTGTATTTGGATTTCTGGGCCTCTTGGTGTGCGCCTTGTCGTACCTCTTTTCCGCTACTCAATAAGTTACATCAAAAACTGCAAGCGCAAGGCTTTGAAGTGGTCGCGGTGAATTTGGATGAAGATAAAACCAAAGCAGAACAGTTTTTAAAAGAATTTCCGGTCAGTTTTAAAATCTTAAGTGATCCAGCCGGACAGTGGGCGGATAAATTCGGTGTTGAATCAATGCCAACCTCTTACATTATCGATAAAAAAGGTGTGGTTCAAAATATTCATCATGGTTTTGCCAGTGATGATATTAAAGAATTAGAAGCGAAAATTACGCAATTGTTAGCGAAAAAATAAGTATTTATGAAATATATTAAATTAGCACTGTTACTGCTGGTGGTTATTTCAAGCACCGCCTGCACCGAAGTCTTACCCAGACAACGGGGTAATTTGGCCTTGTCGCAAATGGCTTTAACGCCGGATGCACTGGAATTTGGTTTGCGTCAGCATACCTCTTTTAGTAAAGAAGCGGCTTCTGGGGGTTATGGTGGTGGCGGTGGCGGTTGTGGCTGTAATTAATTTTTTAGCGTAAATTTTAAGATAATCACGCCCACTTTAACCTAGAGGATACTTGTGAAAAAAAATAAAAAACATCCGTTGATCAGCCGTTTAAGTTTAGCCGCGTTGGCCTTGCCGGGTTTAATGCAAGACGCTAACGCTGGCCGGGTTGAAGAAACCTATAACGGTGATTTCCAATATGGCCATTATGCTGAAGGTAATCAGCGTATGGAAGTGGATATATTTGAAACCGCGCTATCTGCGCCCATTGGTAAATCGATGACCGCCTCTATCAATTTGGTAAGGGATGTTATTTCAGGCGCGTCGCCCCGCTATAACAAGGCAAATGCACAAGGGGATGTGAAGCAAACCCTTAGTGGTGCATCTATTACTGAACAACGTGATGCGATTAGTTCGGGCTTAACCTACTATTTTGATAAAGCCGCGCTGGGCTTTGGCGGAGGATTTTCAAGAGAAAACGATTACACCTCGCGCTATGTCAGTACCAATGCCAGTATTGATTTAAACAATAAGCTGACCACCCTTAATTTCGGTGCGTCAGGCGCGTTTGATATTATTGAGCCGACCGGTAGGGAAATTATTGAACCGGATGGCACAGATTTTAAAAGCAGTAAGCTGCGCAGTAAAACCAGTCAGCAATATTTACTGGGTGTGTCGCAAGTAATTGATAAAAATTCACTTATCCAAAGTAATGTTACCTTTGGGTATCACAGCGGTTATCTAGCGGATCCCTATAAATTGGTTTATTTTGTGGATCAAGGCTTAAACCCTGACGTACGCCCGGGAGAAAAATTTCAGTGGGCGTGGCTTACGCAGTATGTTCGGCATTTTCAACAGTTTAATAGCGCAGCTTTACACACGGATTACCGTTTTTATACCGATGATTGGGGGGTTAACTCGCATACAGTAGACCTGAGCTGGCATCAGCCCATTGCCGATGGCTGGCAGGTTATTCCGCGTTTTCGTTATTATTCGCAAGATAAAGCAGATTTTTATCAACCGTTTTTTGGTGCAGGTCAACAAGCGCAGGTTTATTCCAGCGATTATCGTCTAGCGAGCTTTGGTGCATTGTCTGGTGGTATCAAATTGAGTAAAGAATTTACGCAGATAAAATCCTTAAGTCAGTTGAAATTCCAGGCAGGCATTGAATATTACGATCATAAATCCAGCTATCAACTGGGCGGAAATGGCAGTGGCAGCTTTGATGATTTCAGCTATTACTTACTGACCGCGTCGGTTAATGCAAAATTTTAGTTAAACACGCATGTTGACGGTATTTAATTTCGCTTTTAAAGCCATGGGGTCGCCGTGTCACTTGCAGTTTTATGCGGCATCCGCGCAACAGGCCAATGGCGTTTATGCCGCGGTGGTAGCGAGGATTACACAGCTAGAACAGCGCTATTCGCGTTACCGTGCAGACAGTTTGATTAGCCGTATTAATGGCGCAGCAGGTACGGGGGTTAAAACAGCTATCGATGCGGAAACGTTCGCATTGTTGCAGTACAGCGAGCAATGCTATCAAGAAAGCGAGCATTTATTCGATGTCACCTCCGGTGTTTTAAGAGGCTTGTGGCATGGTGGCCAAACACAGTTACCGACAACCGCAGATATACACGCACTTTTACCGCGCATTGGCTGGGAAAAAGTGCAATGGAGTCGAGCCGATATTTATTTACCGCTGGTTGGCATGGAATTGGATTTTGGCGGCATTGTTAAAGAGTATGCCGCCGATGTTGCCGCCAGCCTATGTCAACAACACGGTATTCATTCCGGCATTATTGAATTAGGCGGTGACGTGCGCATTATTGGGCCGATGCCAAATGGCCGAGGTTGGCCTGTCGCCATCCGCGATCCACGCCACCCAACAAAAACAGTCGCACAATTTGAACTTAAATCAGGCGCGTTGGCGAGTAGTGGTGATTATGAGCGCTTCCAACTGATTGATGGTGTTCGTTACGGTCATATTCTTAACCCTAAAACCGGCTGGCCGGTAGCAGGATTACGCGCAGTGAGCATTGTCGCTGATCAATGTGTTGTCGCCGGTAGTTTGGCGACTATTGCAATGCTTAAAGCCAATGCCGGTCTGGGTTGGTTGCAGACATTACATGTTGCCTTCTTGTGTTGCAAAAACAACGGGCAGCTTATTAATTCATTAAAAATGGGTGTGAAATAATTTATGCCCCTTTATAGGTAAGATGGAAAACTCATGAAAAATCGTATAGCAATCGTTCTGGTGTGGTTGGTAACACAGGGATTGGCCATGGCTGATATTCCCAAAGCCACGCTGAGCATGACGCCAGTAAACACAGCAACGTGGCCAACAGCGTATCAGTTACGTTTAACTGTGCCCAAAGACCATCATGCGTATTTGGATGAGGGTGATGAACGTATTTATCTACCGGTTACTCTTGACCCAGACGCTACCTTGGCAGCGGCTGGATTGACGATTGCAAAGCTGGAGAAACCGCCCGGTGAGTACGATAGCGTGGTGCAAGCCACTGTGCTACGTGATAGTGGTGACTTTGCGCTTTGGTTAAATCAAACGGGTGCGACCACAGCAAAAGTGGTTACTGTGTCGATTCGTTATCAATTATGTAATGAACTGACCAATGTGTGCTTTCGTCCACAGCTCACCAGTATTGATTTGCCTTTACCCTCCGCAGTTATTAAAGCGTCTTCAGCTACGTTCACGCCGTCCAGTGCGCCTGAAGAATCGGGTAGTTTCATGGATAGCTTATTAGCTTTGTTTCAGAATAACCGTGACAATACGCTGATGATGTTTGGCTTAATGTTTATTGCAGGCTTGTTATCGGTAGCGACACCGTGTGTGTATCCGATGCTACCCATTACGTCGATGTTCATTGTTAATCGCGCCAATGGCGTGGCGGAAAAAGAAAAGCAACATGCGCTGGTGTATTTTATCGGCATCATTGGTACGTATATGCTGTTAGGGCTACTCGCGGGGATGTCTGGCGGGGCGTTTAATACCTTGATGCAATCGGCGTGGGTTAATATTGGTTTTGCCGCCTTTTTTGCCTTTTTTGCGATTGCGCTATTAGGCTTTTACGAGCTGGGTTTCATGCAAAATGAAGTGCATTCTTTGGATCAGCACTCATCACAGGTTAAAGGCTTAACCGGTACGTGGTTAATGGGAACCGTTGCGGGCTTGGTAATTTCACCGTGTGTTGGGCCGATTGTATTCGCGCTTTTACTGCAAGTCGCCGACAACATTGCCGATAAAGCGGATGCCTTAGCGTTACTGAATCAACAGCTTGGTTTTTGGGATAAGTTTGCTATCGCCGCGCAAGGCAGTCTGATGATGGCAGGCTTTGGTTTGGGCGTTGGTTTACCGTTTTTTCTGATCAGCGTCATGAAATTTAAAAAATTGCCGAAAGCGGGGTATTGGATGAATAAAGTCAAATACGCCTTTGGTTTTGCGATTTTATACTTTGCATTCAATTATCTGGAAAAAGGCATGGGTGTGCTGGGCGTTGAACACAGCACCACCTTAACCTTAGTCTTTGGTATGTTAGGCGTGTGGATTGCTATTGTGCATTGTAACGTCTTAACGTTGCTTCCCGAAAACGTACAGCCTAATCAGAAAATGGTGCATTATTGTGGCGTTATGTCACTGTTAGTCGGCGGCTGGTTGATGTTTACCAGTCTTGG
>JAPLRW010000095.1:530-4360 GCA_026398935.1 Methylococcales bacterium | reverse complement strand
AATGGTAACGTTGCGTTGTGTAGGTTGCCAAAAAGTACCTTGTTCGCTGATGCTCTGCACTATTGAATAGAGTTGTTTTTTAACACGTAGAATGGCTGTAAAATATTACGTTTAGCGCATCACAAGCGGTCTGGGATTATTTTGATGCTGAGCACTCAATAAAATACTGCTACGTCTATGCTTAAGAGCACTGAGTAAAAATCAGTCATGCGCCGTCGTTACCTTTAATACCCACAGAGGAGATCAAATATGCAATTAGCCATAGAATTACCGGATGAATTAGGTCGTAAGGTTTTACAGCATTCTAATGTACAACAGTTTGTACAAACCGCTATTGAAAGATTATTGCTAGAAGAAGCGCGTACAGATGTTCCACCGCTGACAAAATCGTTGATTGGCTTGCTTGGAAAAACACCTGTTGATGAAAGTGATTATAAAAAACACTTGGAGGAAAAATACCTTTGAAAATTTTGTTTGATACGAATATTGTTCTTGACGTGTTATTGAACAGAGCGCCTTATTCGGGGGTTGCTATTAATTTGATGGCGGCGGTTGAGAAGCGACGCATTACTGGCTATCTGTGCGCAACGACAATTACTACTCTTGATTATTTGACGACTAAAGCAGTCGGTAAACAATCGGCAAAAGCAGCGATCACCAATTTGCTGGAATTATTTATTATTGCGGAGGTTAACCAAAAAACATTACAAGCCGCTATCACCTCCGACTTTACGGATTTTGAAGACGCGGTGTTGTATTACTCAGGCGTTAATGTGGGTGTTGATGGTTTTGTGACGAGAAATGGAAAGGATTTTAAAACAGCAGCATTAAAAATATTTGATCCAACTGAACTATGGAACGTTATGCTGGAAAATACAACGCAATAGGAATCATTGTCGTACATCCAGATGTTGTCACATCATTAGCTGTCAGTAATCTAAGCAAGTTATCAAGATTGCTACGCACATGCTGATTTTTGCGCTTTGGATAATCTTGTGCTACGCTACATGCTGTAGCGCTAGTAATCTTGCTACAGCAGCTTCTCAGCTCAGTATTATAGTATTGAGTCGCTTCAATTGCGCTTACTGAGTCGTTGAACGTGACGAGATTGACCAACGAACGTAATCATCAACCGCTACGCTTCACTGTTGCTCATTATCATTCTGCTGCTTTTCTTTTGCGAGCACTTTTGTCACAAAGAAGATTCCGCCTGCTAAGGAAAATATCATTGCTATCTCAAACACCATTCTCATCATAACGTTACCTTCTGCGCTTAAAATAAAAGCCGCTAAGCCTTCACTCGTCTATTAAAAAAATTACCAATTAACGACCCTCTCCGTTATTAAAGACAAGCTAATAACCCAGTAGTTCAGTAAAGATTAATGTTGTAAAAATAGTCTGTGCCTGTTGTACTTAATTAGTAATATAATCTTACTTCATTACTTTTTACATGAGGAGGTTGTCATGCTCGCAAAGCTGACCAGTAAAAACCAATTAACACTGCCTAAGTCGGTCGTAACGTTGGTTGGCAAAGCAGATTATTACGATGTTGTGGTAGAGTCTGGACGCATTATTCTCACCCCCGTTAGAATTCAACAAGCCGATGCTGTTCGTGAAAAACTAGATGCTTTGGGCATTGATGAACAAGATGTGCTTGACGCCATTCAGTGGGCAAGGCAGCCGCCCGCATGAGCCATCGTGTGGTATTGGATACAAATTGTATTATTTCAGCCTTATTATTTTCTAAGCAAAAAATGGCGTGGTTGCGTCATTGCTGGCAAACTGGAGCGATTATTCCATTAGCCAGCAAAGAGACGGTGAGCGAGTTGATTCGTGTACTGGCTTATCCAAAATTTAAGCTCACTAAAGAAGAGCAAGCACTTATTCTTGCTGACTTTTTACCGTATGCCGAAACCGTAGTAATAGCAGACGTTCCAGAAGGTCTACCGATTATTCGTGATCAAGCAGATCAAATGTTTTTGATTCTTGCTGTAGTGGGACAAGCAGAAACGTTAGTGACGGGTGATGCTGACATATTGGATATTAAAAGCATTTTTTATACGCCTCCAATCATGACGCTATCTGAATACAAAGACTGGCTAAAAGTATAATGTGCTGTTACATCAAAATCCTCTGCGCATTGTTAAGCAGCAATTAGATTGACGGTCACGTAGCGTATTGCTTGCTATCGGACAACACAGTAATGGTATCACCATCGGATACACCCACTACGCGACCTTCAAACGTAGTCGCAAGCGTTAGTGACGGTAAGCATGCCCAGAGTAATAGCGACGTGATGCGTATTGGTTTTTTCATTCGTGCCTGTTGTTAATGACTCGTAATGCTCCAGTATAGGTTGAAACAATGTTGTAAGGTTGTAATGTGTATTGGTAGCAAAACATTCAGTAGGGTCATCGTAGCAATAAACGCATGCGTATTCCCCTTAAACAGATTAAGCATCTTGTAGTAAAAATATTATTATTAGACGCTCATTGCCTGTAAAATTAAACAAAAATCAACACGCTACCTATTTGAGAATACCCGTGCCAGACATTACGAATAAGACGCCCGAAGAATTACAGCAAATTATTACCGAAGCTCAAGCGCAATTAGAAGCATTACAACGCGAGAATAAGCGAGCCGTGATTGCTCAAATAAAAGAACTGGCTGCTTCTGTTGGTGTAACAGTCATCATCAACGAATCAAAGTCAACTGATAAGAAGGCTACTGTTGCTGTTTCAGCAAAATACGCAAATCCTGACAATCTTTCTGAAACATGGACCGGACGCGGTTTACCACCAAAGTGGATGAAAGCCTTTACCACCAAAGTGGATGAAAGCCTTAATCACCGCAGGTCATCAGAAAGATGAGTACTTTATAAAGTAGCTGGTTGCGATTTTAATTGCCCCGCTTACCAGAGTGTACGCATTTTACATTGTCGGGGGATGGGTAATAATCGCCTGTTCCAAATTTGATTGTCGGTAGCTAACTGATTATTGTAACGTCAGCTAGCTACCGTGTTACTTGCGAAAAAAGTTAACGTAGAGATACGGATATTTTGTGCGTTTAAACAAACGACACTAAAGTTCCATAGGATTTCTACGCTAGCAAGGGAATAAACTTCCAGCACTAATATGCTTCATATAGTATTCAAAATAATCATGCCTAAATATTGAGCAATAGTGGATCACAGTTTTTAAATCATTTTGACTAATACCAAGTGTGTATCTTAGAGTTGAAATTACCACATCACATATATCCGTATCATGTTCTTCACTTTCCATTTGAAAAATTAGTTCATTGAGCTCCCCTAAAATTTCATAATATAATGGGACTTTTTCCAAATATTCTTTGCTACACCGCAGTGTTTCATTAAGAATAATTTCTTTTGATGGCGTCCCATGTTGCTTTGACAGCTTGTCCCATAATTTTTTACGATACTCTTCTTTTATGTAGGACAATACCATCAAGGCATATTGGTTTTCTATGCTAGGTATAACTCCAACAAGGATTGCGTTTTCAGCAACAAGAACCGCCAAGCACCAAGATCCAATATAGTGATTATGGTAGCTATTTTTTAGAAAAAATTCCGTCCAATTGTCGTATTTTTGCTCTGCCAAAAAGTCCAACTTAATGAGTTTATAGAGCGCAATAAATGTACTTGTTTTAATTGGATCAAACTCTTCTATTTCATCTAAAGGATATGAACCACATAATTCACTAAGCGCTTTTTGGATTTTTTTCTTATTATCAGCCATTACAGCTTTTGTTTTATTTGCTTTCATTCTAAATTCCTTTGGTTAGTGTTATTAAATTTTTTTAATATGCCA
>JAPLRW010000095.1:0-464 GCA_026398935.1 Methylococcales bacterium | reverse complement strand
ATATGCCACATTAGATTCTTAATCTAACAACAGTGTTTTACAGTTTATTTTTATGCTTCATTTAAAACCATTAACAATTTGTGACACATACTTATTTACACTAAACGAAATTTAAAACATTTTAATAACTTATTCGTTCCTATATTATGATTTTTTTTATTAGTAAATACCTTAGCTTAATCAGTATCAGTCAAGCCCAAGGCTCTCAACGGAAACTGTGTCCATACCGTTTTCCGTCAAATAATGATTAAAATCCCTTCCCCAATCTTCCTGTAACAATGTTAGCAATGCCTCTTTTGCTTCGGGTACAACGTAGACACGTTTAATCTGATCTTTGCGTCTGACAGCAACGGACATTAGTCTAAAATCGCCCAACTTATTACAGATTACGACCGTTCTACCAACACGAGAACTGATGGAACGCTCTGTTAATTTTCCGCATAGCTCTTGATTGGACGCTTTAC
>JAPLRW010000135.1 GCA_026398935.1 Methylococcales bacterium | reverse complement strand
TGTTAGTTTACCGGTACAAGTAACGTCTAATGACGGCATGGCTTCACAAGTAGGCGAAGCCAGTTGTAAGAGTTACTTGGCGATGATTTCTACGGGTGACTGTAGTATTGAAGCGGCTAAAAAGAACGGTGGTATCACTAAGGTTCATCATGCGGACTGGCATGCAAACAATCTTTTAGGCATTATCGGCAACTATAAGCTGATGGTCTACGGCGAGTAAGAAAGGCGGTAATTTGCAACTGGATTTAATACAGTCAACAGCGTAGGTCGGGTTAAACGATTGTCACTTGAACTACGCTGATGCGGTGCTTAACCGATTTAGTCTACTCGGAAGGGCGTTAATGAAGTCTTTGCTGTATCAGGCTTCCTAGCTAAAATCCCCTTTTTTTATGTCTGTTCAGCGCGTCAGCTGGCTAAAACGCCTTATTCCCCGTGTCACCTTCTCTCTCTCTCCTGCTGGTTATCCAATGATCGTGATCATGTTGCCTGTGAGGAATTATGCCCATGACTGAGCTGTCTACCGATCAAAACTCACCGCCTATTCTAGTGCTGCTTAAGCAAGCCGATGGGCAGTATTGTGTGACATTATCTGGCTGTTGGACGTTACGGTATTTAGCGGCCGCCCCTGAATTACAACAGCAGGTAAGGCGTTTACGGAATACGCCAGTGGGGCAATGGGATTTGAATGGGGTAGGGGTGCTTGATAATGCCAGCGCTTTAATGCTTTGGCAAGCATGGGGTGAGCAAGCTCCGGCAACATTAGTCATCCGCCCTGAGCATCAGCGCTTATTTGAGCGCTGGCAAGCCCAGCCACTACCAGACTTGGATGCGAGCGCTCCCCAGCACGCTTTTCTCGCAACGTTACAGTACACAATAGCGAGTTTTTACACACAGTTATTGGCGCTGTTGAGCTTGTCAGGCCAGTTGGTACTGGATATTGGCTATCTCATCCTGCATCCTGCGGAAATTCCGTGGGCTGACATTTCCGGTGCGGTGTATGATTGTGGCGTGCGCGCGTTAGGAATTACTGCATTGGTTGGTTTTTTGATTGGTATCGTACTGAGTTATTTATCGGCGTTGCAGTTAAAAATGTTCGGTGCTGAAATCTATATTATTGATATTCTCGGCTTAAGTATTATTCGTGAATTGGGGCCGTTGCTTGCGGCCATTTTAGTGGCGGGTCGTTCCGGTTCCGCCATGACCGCTCAAATCGGCATTATGCGCGTCACCGAAGAGCTGGATGCGTTGTCGGCAATGGGTATTGCCCATTCGTTACGCTTAATTTTACCTAAAGTCACTGCCTTAACCCTCAGTATGCCGCTGTTAGCTGTCTGGACGAGTGCTATGGCGCTCATTGGCGGTATGTATTCGGCGCAAACCACCTTGGATATTAGTTATCAGCAGTTTTTTTTGAAATTGCCGGATGTCGTGCCGTTAGCCAATGTATTTATTGGCTTGAGTAAAAGCGCGGTGTTTGGACTGAGCATTGCATTGATTGCCTGTCATTTTGGGTTTAGGATTAAACCGAATACCGAAAGTTTAGGCAATGAAACCACCAATTCGGTGGTGGTCGCCATTACTATGGTTATTATGATTGATGCGATTTTTGCTATTTTGTTTATGGGTGTGGGTATAAGCTAAAGGGTACAAGTGCCATGAGCGATTTTTCTACTTCGGATGCGGTGCGTTTTGAGCATGTTTGGACGTGCTTTGGTGACAAAGTTATCCATAAGGATATTAATCTCAGTTTAAAAAAAGGCCAGATATTGGGGTTGGTGGGTGCATCGGGCTGTGGTAAAACGACATTGTTACGCGAAGTGATTGGTTTGCAAAGCCCCAGTAAAGGCGACGTATTTGTGATGGGACAGTCATTACACGGGGAGGATGCCAATTACCAGCAACGTTTACGTAATAATTGTGGCGTATTGTTTCAAAAAGGCGCGCTGTTCAGTGTCTTGGATGTTTTTGAAAATATTGCTTTCCCGTTGCGTGAACTCAAATTTAAAGATGAGGCATGGATTAAGCGACTGGTTTTAATGAAGCTTGCTTTGGTCGGATTGTCCCCGCAAGATGCCTGGTTAAAGCCTGCGGATCTATCCGGTGGCATGACGAAGCGGGTAGCCTTGGCGAGATCGCTGATTCTGGAACCGGAATTGTTATTACTGGATGAACCGACATCAGGGTTAGATCCTATTGCCAGTGA
This sequence comes from Methylococcales bacterium, assembly GCA_026398935.1. Classification (GTDB taxonomy): domain Bacteria; phylum Pseudomonadota; class Gammaproteobacteria; order Methylococcales; family Methylomonadaceae; genus SXIZ01. The sequence continues at coordinate 2,053 of JAPLRW010000135.1, read as the reverse complement.
GGATTTTGTGTTGTTGTTATCCGAGTTACACCGGAATCTTAATTTTACGGTCATTATGGTGACCCATGATTTGGATATTTTGCGCGATTTATGTACGCAAGTAGCGGTGTTAGCTGATAATCAGCTGGTAGCATTTGGTACACTGGCGGAGGTCTTAAAAGAGCAGCATCCGTTTGTAGCAGAATTTTTTCATAACCGTCGTGCGCGACGCGTATTTCAATACCAAGAGGCGAGCGATGCGGCGAAATAATCACGCACTCACAGCAGGTCTGTTTTTGTTGTTATTAGTAGCGACCACCGTTGCGATTGTCTACTGGATCGGTCATTTTGAGCGAAAACGTAATCATTATGTGATTGCAACGAGAGAGTCGGTTTCTGGCCTTAACCCTGAATCCACGGTCTTTTTTCGGGGTATTGCGGTTGGTAAGGTGATTAAGGTGGAGTTTGATCCCAATGACTCCGGCATTATTCTCGTACCCATCGAAGTGGATAAAACCATTGTCTTAACCAAGGGCGTGTATGCGACCTTACGCTTAAAAGGCGTTACTGGCTTAACCCAGATTCAACTTGAAGAAGCCGGAACCTTTCCTGAGGTCTTGCCGCCCGGTAATGATCCCTTATTACGTATTCCTTTGTTACCGTCGTTGACCGATAAACTGTTAAACTCCAGTGAGGATTTATTAAAAAAAGCCGATCATTTAATGCTGCGTCTGAGTGCCTTCTTAAGTGATGAAAATGAAAAAAATATTGATGGTATTTTAAGCAATCTAAAAACCTTGAGTGACAAACTGACTACTTTACAGAAAGGTGTTGATAAGGCGCTGGCGGATGTTCCGGTGTTAAGTGCCGAGGCTAAAAAGAGTTTGACGCATATTAATACCCTCAGCACAGAAGCCAGTAACACCTTAACGCATATTAATGGCCTGACGCAGGACTTGCAGCATCTCACGCAAGACGTGCAGGCGCTCAGCAGTAAAGCCAGCAGCATGGTCGATGCCGGTAAAACCTCTGGCGAGGTCTTAACGCAAACCACCTTGCCGAAAATCAATAAACTGCTGATTGATTTACAGGCAACCACGCAGCAGGTTAAACGGGTTGCCACCGAGCTGGACAATAATCCACAGGCATTATTACTGGGGCCGGATGAGGATGATGTCGGCCCCGGTGAGCCGGGTTATAAGGAGTCACAATGAAACAGGGATTTTTAGTGGGCGGGATGATGATAGTGTTGTTGGGTAACGCTGGATGTACTATTCAGCCTAAGCGTACCGCTTTACATGATTTTGGCTTGGAACAGGCTCATTCCGTACAGAAAAAAACCGCTATGATGAGCGTAGAAGCGCCTACGTGGCTTTGGGATAACCGTATCCGTTATCGGCTGCTTTATCTGGCAGCTACCCAAGTCAGATTTTATGGTTTAGATCTTTGGATAGCCTCTCCGCCGGAGTTATTTGAACAGTATTTGCTTAATAACGGCAGCGCGACAGCGTATCCCTTGGTGATTCGTATAACAGATTTTGAACAGCAATTTGATTCGCCTGATCAGGCGCGGGTGGTGTTGCGTTTTTCGGTAGACGCCTATTCGCCGGATCACCAACACAAATTAGGTACGCAGAGCGTTAATCTGGAACAACGCACTAAAACACCGGATGCAAAAGGTGCCATTGATGGCTTTGCGCAACTGATACGACTGGCGGCGCTTACTATTAAGGATTGGTCGGTGGGATTAAATCCCCGTATTGCGGATTAAGGCTGTAAAGCACCCTCTATGGTAATAAAGGCGCGGCTGACTGCGGCCATTTCAGAACGGATAGCGTCACTATTAATACCGTCTGCTTCCCCCATGCGTAATCGATTGTCAAGCTGCTCGGCCATTTCTGCTAAGTGATTAGCACCCAGCATCGCGCCTGTGCCTTTGAGGGTATGCGCGAAGCGTTTGGCGGTAACGTAGTCGCCATCGATAAGGCTATTTTCCAGAAGCGTCATATCGTTAGCGTGTGCTTCGACAAAACGGCCTAACAGATTCAGGTATTTTTCAGCATTGTTGGGCAAT
>JAPLRW010000237.1:446-22858 GCA_026398935.1 Methylococcales bacterium | reverse complement strand
GGATAGTCTTTTATTTGTCCCGCACTGTCGATTTGTTGTAGAGTGAGTTTGACGACATTTAAAAAATCATCATGGTCAATTAAGAGGCCTTTGTCAGAAAAATGTGCGTCAAACGTTAGTGCTTCAAGTGCCGTTTTATACAGTGGCGTGTCGTTAAGCTCTAGTTTCAGATCGGTTAAAATCAATACTTGGTTGTCTGGATCCATATCGCCTAGTATTTGCCATTCGCCGACTAAAGGATTTTTAATGGTGATAAGGTCGTAATTTGTCTCGTTGACCCAGTGCGTTTGATCAGAGCTTGTTGTGTGGGTTATTTTTTGCTGATCAGGGCTGAGCAGTTCGGTTGCTGCACCGGGTTTTTTAAACACCATGACTGAAAATTCTTTAATGCTGCCATCAACAGTAAATTTATTACCGACCAATGGTACAGATTCTTGCGGTGCTACTTGTTTAAACATTTTTAAAAAAATGCGTTCCAGTTGTTTAGCTGATTCAACTGTTTCACTCCAGCCATTCGTAGTAAAAGCCAGTTTTTGTAACAGCTCACTGTCTGCTTGTTTTGATAGCGCAATTGTCTGAATGTGCGCGCCAGTTTCTTGAATATTGGGAATTAATTCTGTCAAGATACGCGCTTTTGATGCGGCGTTTTGTGCGCTATCTTTAGCGACATCAACAACACCGTCTGTCAGTAAGATGATATTGCGTGTTTCATTGGGTGATTTACCCGGCCAAGTTTGCAGGGCAGCGTGTAAGACCGATTCGATATTGGTAAATTTGCCGTGCGAATGGATTTTACTAATGGACGCTAACGCCTGTTTTTTCCATTCCGCATCGGCTACCCCTGATGCAACTAAAACGCTGCTATCTTCAGCAAATAACCATATACCGGCTTTCGTTTCGGGAGGCAGCAAATTAATGAATAACTCTAACGCCGGAATACGCAAGTTATGCGGATCGTTTTGCTTCATACTGCCCGACACATCAATCAATAAGGCTATGTCAGAGGACGGCACAGCATCGGCGGCAAAAGTACGGGTAGGCAGTGTGTTTAAAAAAACACAATAAACCAGTAAAAAAAACTTAAAAGAAGTGTACATTCATTTTCTATAAAATAGACAACACAGGAAGTCATCTAACTATAGCTTAAAATGAAAATAAGAAAATCACCTGAGCTTGGAAAAAACAACACGAGGCTGTAAATAAGAGTGTGTTATTTCCTATTTATAACTACGCCCATTTGATTTTAAAACTGTCCGCCTCAGATTGAAGGAAGTAGAAGTAGATTTGGGAAGGAGAGATGTACCAAAGAATATGACTTCAGCATTATGCATCATTTGTGGGGTGGGCAGTTTTTTCCATTATTTATTACTCAACGCGTAAGATGATTCGCCGCAGGGTTTTTTTATGGCTGAAATGTAAAACATCGGTAAATACTCTGCAAACGTACCTTGAGCAATAGGTGATAGACGCCGTTTACAGTGAGTTTATCGCCTGTTTTTATTCGCTGAGCCATTGGTATAAATGCTATGATTCGCCATTGTTACTGAGTCGGCGTTAAGATCAGTGAATATACAAATAAAAATAGCCGTCATTAAATGGCTGAAAAATAAATGTTACTTAAGCATTGGCTAATGTACTTAGCTGTGAAGAATGCTTGGTAATCGTGTTTAAAATGGAGATAAAGGGGTTAATATGCGGCAATTTTGGTTATTGATCGTGCTATTAAGTGCTTGGCATTCTGCGCATGCGGAAGTGGCGTTGCCCATGACGCAAGTGGCTGATGGTGTGTATGTGCATGTAGGTGTTACGGCATTGCCGGATACGCACAATCACGGTGCGATTGCGAATATTGGCTTTATTGTGGGGCAGCGCTGTGTTGCCGTGGTGGATACCGGTGGTAATCCGCAGCAAGGGCGCGCCTTAAAACAAGCGATTGTACAAACTACCGATAAACCGATTTGTTATGTGATTAATACGCATGTGCATCCTGATCATATCTATGGCAATCGGGCGTTTAAGGAGGGGAAGGTGCAGTTTGTCGGGCATCATAAATTAGCCCGGGCGATGGCGAATCGTGCGGATTATTACCTCGCTAAAGCGGAGCAGCAATTGGGTATAAGCGTGAGTGCCGCCGATATTATTCCCCCCGATATTCAGGTGAACGATACCTTGAAACTTGATTTGGGTGAACGGGTGTTGACGCTAACGGCGCATCCCACGGCACATACGGATAACGATTTAAGTGTGTACGATGCTCAAACCAATACGGCTTGGTTAGCCGATTTGGTATTTGTGACGCATTTGCCGGTTATTGATGGCAGTATTAAAGGCTGGTTGCACGAATTGCGCAGTCTTGAAAAAAATCACTATACCACGGTCATTCCGGGGCATGGCGCGGTGGATAAAGCCTGGCCTAAGAGTATGCAGCCGGAAAAAATCTATCTGCAATCGTTGTTGGCCAAGGTGAGGGAGGCGCTCAAGCAAGGGCAGTTTTTAGAAGCCGCAGTAGCGTCTATAAAAGCTGAGTTGCCTGAACAGTGGGCGTTAATCAGTGAGTTTCACCGTAAAAATGTGACGACGGTATTTGCTGAATTAGAGTGGGAAGAAACACATTAATTTTATTGAATGGAGATGAGTCGGATGTTGAAAAAAATAGCCGTCGGCATGGCAGGGCTTTTGTTATTGCCGGCTTTAACGTTTGCCGCTGAAGATGAGCAGGTGTGGAATAGCACCTTAAAAGGACAGTATTTTTCGGGCAAAAACATTGTGGAAAATACCGATATTATTAGTCTGGAAACACCGTATCGCGCAGAAGATCCGGCGTTAGTGCCATTGACGATTAGCAGTAAAATACCGCAAACAGCAGAACGCTATATTAAGAAAATTTTAGTGTTGGTGGATAATAATCCTTTTCCCTTCGTGGCGGAGTTTGACTTAACGCCGGAGAGTGGCAAAGCGGATTTGTCGATGCGGGTGCGGATTAATACCTACAGTTTTGTGCGGGCGATTGCGGAAATGAATACTGGCGAATTGGTGATGGCTAAGCAGTTTGTTAAGGCAAGTGGTGGCTGTTCTGCACCGATTGGTGCGGATATGGATGCCGCGATGCAGCGCTTGGGTAAGATGAAATTTAAGTTGGATCCTACTTTTAAAGCGGGTGAACCTTCTTTAGCACAGTTATTGATCAGTCATCCCAATGTTACCGGTATGCAAATGGATCAGGTGACGCGCTTTATTAAAAAATCGCACTTTGTTGAAAAAATGCAGGTAACCTTTGAGGGTAGGCCGGTTTTAACCGCTAAAACTGATATTGCGATTAGCAGTGACCCTAATTTTAGATTTTATTTTGTACCTAAAAGTAACGGTGTTTTAAAAGCAGAAATAATGGATACTGCTTGCGAAAGCCCAACCAGTCGTAAGCTATGCACGCCGGGTAAAACCTATTCACAAACGGTTGATATTAAGTTGTAAGGTTTGAATAGAGTGATTAGCCACCCTGAGTGACCGATGCTGTCATCAGGGTGAGGTAAGTTTTGCAGGGTATTATTTCACGAAGCAGGCTTTTTCAGCAGCGGCTTCTGCCTCTTTTAAACGATCTCGCAGCGTTTTAGATTGTTTCGGATCACGAAACACGCCGCCTTTTTCCCCAGGTGTGCTGTACAGTTGGGTAAAGGTTCGGGCTTCATCATATTCTTTAAAAGAAAGCTGTTCGGCCAGTTTATCCACTTTGCAGCCACATGCGTATTGGTTGATGTAGCTTAATCCACCGTGTTTGGCTACGCAGTTTAAAACGTATTCGACACGATCTCTAGTGGGGTAGTCATTGACTAGAACCGTGCTTGTCTCTGCGGTGTCGGCGGTTTTTTCGGGCGTCGTCGAGCAGCCACTAAGCAAGGCGCTTACGGTGATAATTAATGTCGCTGAGCGGTAAAATTGATTCATAAGTGTGTTGATTTTAGGAATTAAAAAGACGGTGTGCTGGATGCGATTAATATTATTTTGTTTTTTAGCACAATGCCAATTGATAGCTGTCGGGGTTAAATCCAACGAGAAGCATATCGTCTGACTCTAAAACGGGGCGTTTTATTAAGGTTGGATGTTCTACTAGCAAGGCAATAACAGCTGACGCATTAAGATCAGTTTTTTGTGTCTCGCTCAGTGCTTTCCAAGTGGTACTGCGTCGATTGAGTAATACCTCCCATTCGCACCGGGTTAGAAAATGCTGTACCTGTGCGGGGGTTAATCCATCGCTTCTAAAATCATGAAAGCGGTAGGCAATAGCGTGATTATCCAGCCATTGCCGCGCTTTCTTGACGGTATCGCAGTTTTTAATGCCATACAATGTGATCATTGTGAGCACGTAGTAATGATTACAATTCGCTGTTTAATAATTCATCAATGCTGGGCAGTTTGCTGTCGGCGCGTAAGTAGATTTTATACAGTTCAATAAACTCCATAAACGCTTGTTCAAGGTCTTCAAGAATATCTTCTTCATTATCGCGCTCATCCGGGTCAATATCGGATGATTCGAGGTATTCCTTTTGCAGGGAAATTTCGCTGTTAATGGATAAAATAGCGTAAATCACGGCGGTACTAGAAAGATCGTTTTTCATAAGCTGTCGATGTAAGTTAAGTTGAAGGGGATGATGGCGTGTTTATTCTTCTTCCTCTGGCGATCTAAAGTGCAGTACAAGGCCTTGTAAAAAATTGCGTAATGCTTGATCACCACAGTCACGGTGGTGCTTGTGGCCTTTTTGTCTAAAAAAAGCGCTGAGCTCGCCTTTGGATAATTTAAAGTCAGCTAATTGGAAAACATTTAGCATGTCTTCTTCTTTAAATTCCAGCGCGATACGCAGTTTTTTGAGTATAACGTTGTTAGTGAGTGATGCTTTAGGCGTTGGCAATGCGGCGTTATTATCCAGTTTGCCGCGCTTAAAGGTGATTAAGCCATCTAAAAATAACGTCATTAGCGGGTCATCCAGCGCAACAAAATCCTCCTCATTGTCTTTCTTGAGTAAGTTAAGAAGATTTTCACGGCTTATTTCATGCTCACTAAGCGCGAATATTTCAATCATTTCCCGGTCATTCAGTGTTAAAGCGTAGCGAACTCTACGTAGTATATCGTTGTTAAGCATAAGTTTCAGTTAATTGGGTCATGTTTTGTGGGTACATAGTCTTAACGCTGCTCTAAGCGGATTGCATTTTTACACAATGATAGAGCAGTCTTTTTCATATTATTCATTTAGCGCAACGCCATCCATGGCATCGTTATCGTCTTACGCTACTTTGTTATCGGATAAGACTGGTTGCATATATTGGGTTTTCAGACTCTGCTATGCAGCCTAATTGCGTGCTTTGTGCTGCAACACGTTGCGAAATGTTTTTCTTGTTAGTGGTGCATCCCATGAGAAAGCAGCAAAAGCAGCTTAAGAATATGGCTGTTTTAATGGGATATTAGTCCCGTAACAACTCATTAATACTGGTTTTACTACGGGTTTTTTCATCCACTTGCTTAATGATCACTGCGCAATATAAGCTGTATTTTCCATCAGCCGACGGTAAGTTTCCTGATACCACGACGGAACCTGCAGGAATACGTCCATAAGAAATTTCGCCTGTCATACGGTTATAGATTTTGGTGCTTTGGCCAATATACACGCCCATAGAAATAACCGAGCCTTCTTCAACAATTACGCCTTCAACCACTTCAGAGCGCGCGCCGATAAAGCAGTTATCTTCGATAATGGTTGGGCTGGCTTGTAAAGGCTCTAATACACCACCGATACCTACGCCACCGGACAGATGCACGTTTTTACCAATTTGCGCGCAAGAGCCAACGGTTACCCAAGTGTCGACCATCGTGCCGCTATCAACATACGCGCCAATATTCACATAAGAGGGCATGAGTATCGCACCAGGCGCTATGTAAGAGCCGTGACGTGCCACTGCATTAGGAACCACGCGAACACCCGCTTTAGCAAAATCTTCTGGCGTGTAGGTTGCAAATTTGGTTTCGATTTTATCGTAATAACGGGTGTTACCGCCGTCCATAACGCGATTTTCATTGATTCTAAACGACAGCAACACGGCTTTTTTGAGCCACTGATTAACAACCCATTCGCCGTTTATTTTTTCAGCGACTCTTGCTTGACCGTTATCTAATAGCGTAATAGCTGACTCTATGGCGATCCGAAGATCAGGATAGACGTTGGTTGGGGTGATGTCTGCGCGGTTTTCAAAAGCATCGTTAATAATGGTTTCTAATTCTGACATGGTTATATTTAAGTAGTTAAAGTGATAAAGAAGTTTTTAATGCGTTCTGCGGCAATTATACAGTCTTCTAATGGGGCGACTAAGGCTATTCTAACGTGATATTGACCGGGATTAATGCCGGAAAACTCACGCGAAAGATAGCTGCCCGGCAGTACGGTTATGTGCTCTTGTGCAAACAGTCGTTGTGCAAAGTCGACATCGCAGAATGGGGTTTTTAACCAGATATAAAAGCTGGCAGGCGGTTGGGTAATCGTACAAACCGGGGCTAAAATACCGATAAAGGCCGCGTATTTTTCGCGGTATAGCTGGCGATTTTCCTGTACATGGCTTTCGTCTTGCCATGCCAACAGACTAGCATGTTGCGTAGGTAAAGACATCGCGCAGCCGTGGTAAGTACGGTACAGTAAATAGTGTTGCAAAATATCTGCATCACCTGCGACAAAGCCTGAACGCAAACCTGGCACATTTGAGCGCTTGGACAGGCTGTGAAATACTACGCAGCGCTTAAATGCTGTATTACCCATTGCGTAGGCGGCTTGTAATAAACCCGGTGGCGGTTGCTGTTCATCGGCATACAATTCGCTGTAACACTCATCCGATGCAATCACAAAATCATAGCGCTCAGCCAATTGAATCAATTTAACCAAGGTTGCTTGATCGATAACTTCACCCGAGGGATTGCCGGGCGAACAAATATACAATAATTGGCAGCGCGTCCAGACGTCCGCTGTGACCGCATCAAAATCCGGTAAATAACCTGTTTCGGCGGTGGTATTTAGAAAATACGCTTCTGCTCCGGCGAGTAATGCCGCGCCTTCGTAAATTTGATAAAACGGATTGGGCATCACCACCAGTGGCGAGCCAACACTGGCATCAACTATGCATTGGGCAAAAGAAAACAGGGCTTCACGCGTGCCGTTTACCGGTAGCACCTGCGTTTCAGGATTAATGCCTGTCGCACCCAGCTGAAAGCGCTTTGCCAGCCATTGTGCGATGGCTGTGCGTAATTCCAGTAAGCCTTTTGTTGTCGGGTAATTGGCTAGCCCCTGCAAATGGCTAACCAGTGCTTCCTTAATAAACGCAGGGGCGGCGTGTTGTGGCTCACCCATAGAGAGTAAAATGGGTGTTTTATCCTGTGGTGGTGCGATGCCGTGCTTTAACTTAGCGAGCTTTTCAAAAGGATACGCATGGAGATTTTTTAAGTGCGGATTCATTATTGCGTACAGTGTGGTTGTTTGCCATTGGCTAAGGCTTGTTGTTGCACTTGTAGCATAGTGGGCATGTGTTGTTGCAGACTTTGAATGCGCGTAGCATTGGCAGGGTGGGTGGACATAAATTCGGGTGGCTGTTGACCTTGACTGGCTTGTGACATTTTTTGCCAGAGCGTAACGCTTTGGGTAGGGTCAAAACCAGCTTTAGACATTAATCCGAGTCCAACGACATCTGCTTCGCTTTCATGGTCACGGCTAAATGGTAATAGTACGCCATATTCAGCGCCAAGACCCAGTAATCCCATGGATGTAGCGCCTAATCCGGCGACAGATTGCACCATGCCCATGCCGGTTTTCATGGCGGTTTCGTTCGATAAACGTTCGTTACTGTGTTTTGCCAATACATGGCCAATTTCGTGACCAATCACGGCGGCTAATTGATCTTGATTGTCGATTAATTTCAATAATCCGGTATGTACGCCAATTTTACTGCCAGGAAGCGCAAAGGCATTAAAGGAGTCATCCTCAAACACAACCACTTCCCAATTCCCGCCAGCGTTACGGGTTAGTGCATTGGCAACACATTGTACGACTTGATTGTAAGCAGGGTTTTTTGAAATGGGTTTTTGGCGTTTTAAATCATCAAACGCTTGTAAGCCCATTTGATTGACTTCATTGTCTGGCATGAAAATGAGCTGTTTTCTACCGGTAGGACTGATGGCGCAAGCATTGAGTAGCGCTGCAAGCGTAACACTAAAAATAATTTTATTAAGCATGGTATATAGAATGCGGTAACGAACAGATAAGCTGCATTTTAACGTAACTCAGCACGAAAGGGTTAAAATTGTCGAGGCGGTGAGTGGTTGGAGTGTCGTTAATAGGTTTGTTTTGTAAGCAGGGTTTTAAAATCGGCGAGTGATATAAAGCCAGTGATACCTGTGCGCCTGCCTGAGCGATCAAAAAAATAGCTACGCGGCACTTCACCCCGCCAGTTAGGATCAATTTCAGTGCGTAGCGCGTTATTGTTTACGGTAATAAATTGCCACTGTTCAAGGTCGGTTAATTCATATTGCTCTAAATATAAGCGGATCTGTTCTGCAGCCGAGTGATCGTCTGTTGCTAACATGACCAGATTTAAGCTCGGATGGCGGAGATGCAGCTCGCTTAATACGGACATTTCCGCTAAACAAATGGGGCAGTTTATTGACCAGATAATCAGTGCGAAGGCTTGATTTTTATGGGTTTTTAGTAACTGTTGATAGCTGTTGTGTGTGAAAGTTTTTAGCGATGCCGTGTCAGCCATTACTGTGTTGCTAGAACTCAGTAAATGGCTGAATACGCATACGCCTACCCACAAGGGTATGCTTGCGCGGAAAGCGTTTATTAGCGGCATAGTTGACTATGGCTATGCCGCATACTAGCGCAACACTCCTGCAGGACAAGAATAATTATCCAATACCTGCACATAATTAGCGCGCTCATAAGCACTGGGATCAATGGCGTTTTGCTGGCTAACGCTGCCTTTTAATTGCTGTATGGATTGGTACTCATGTTCGGTCAGCCAGTGTTCCATTTCTGCGAGAATCTCTGTTAAACGCCCCACGCCTTCTTTTAACAATACGCTACACACATGCACGACATCAGCCCCCGCTAACAATGCTTTTAATACATCTTGCGTGGTGTGGAAACCGCCCGTCACTGCCAATGACAGTGTACTTCGCCCGTACAATAATGCTGTCCAACGGATGCGTAATAGGGCTTCTGATGAGGTAGATAACTCCAGCCTGGGTAAGACTTGCAGGGTGTCCAGATCAATATCGGGTTGATAAAAACGATTAAAAAGGACGATGCCGTTTGCACCCGCTGCTTCCAAGCGTTTGGCGAAATGAATGGGGGAGCTGAATTGGGAGGATAATTTCAGGGTAACGGGTATGCTCACTTGTTGTTTTAATGCGTGCAATATCGCCAGATAACGATTTTCAACCGTTTCACTGTCTTCATCGGCATTCGCCGCCAGTTGGTAAATGTTTAACTCCAATGCGTCTGCACCCGCTTGTTGCAAGGCTTTACCGTAATCTATCCAACCACTGAGTGACGTGCCATTTAAACTGGCGATAACAGGAATGGATAAAGCCGCTTTGAGTTTTTGCAACTGTTCCAGATACTGATCCTGATAGGAGGCAATGTTATCCGGTATGGGATGAAAGGAATCGGCTTCCCCATGCCCAATGGATTGTTGATAAAAAAACCGTTCCATTTGCTGCTCTTCTGCTTCAATTTTTTCCTGAAACAGTGAGTACATCACCAGCGCCGAAGCGCCAGCATCTTCGAGCTTACGTGCTGATGCGACATCTTTACTTAACGGCGACGCGGAGGGCACTAAAGGATTGGCTAAGTTTAAACCTAGATACGTTGTTGATAAATCAATCATGGCTGGCCTCCGTTGCAGCTTCGGTTTTAAGGTGTGCTTTCACGGCTGATACGCTAGTGGTTTCGCTCCACTCCAGTTCGGACAGCTGCTTGTAATAGCGGTAGCGATTTTTGACATCTTGTTGTGCTTGTGCCAAAAATTTCTCTGCCGCCTCTGGATGGGTTTGCCATAACATGCTAAAACGCGTTTCGGTCTTGACGAAATCACGGTAGGGAATGGACGGTTCGGCAGAATCCAGATGCATCGGATTTTTACCTTGTTTGATCTTGTTTGGATCAAAACGGAATAAAGGCCAGTGACCGCTTTTAACGGCTAGCATTTGTTGACGGTGGTTGTTGGATAGGTCTACGCCATGTGCGATACAAGGGGCGTAGGCAATAATAATTGATGGGCCATCATGTGCTTCGGCTTCTAAAAAGGCATTGAGGGTTTGTGTGTCTTTGCCAGCATACGCCACATGCGCCACGTAGACATTGCTGTAATCCATTGCCAATAATGCTAAGTCTTTTTTAGCGGTGGCTTTGCCGCTTGCTGAAAATTTAGCTACTGCGCCTAGAGGAGTCGATTTTGAGGTTTGTCCACCGGTATTGGAATACACTTCGGTATCCAGTACTAAAATAGTGACATTGCGGCCACTGGCGAGCACATGATCCACACCGCCAAAGCCAATATCATAAGCCCAGCCATCGCCGCCGACGATCCAGACGCTTTTTTTGCATAATGCGTCTGCTACTTCCAGTAATGTACGCGCCACGGAACTGTCTACTGTGGCTAAGTGTTGCTTGAGTGCTGCCACCCGTTCACGCTGCTCATAAATACCGACTTCATTGGATTGATCGGCGTTTAGAATCGCATCTGCCAATTCCGCGCCCACATTGTCACGCAAAGAAGTCAGTAGTTCTTGCGCTGTTTCGGTTTGCTTGTCCAGCGCGATACGCATGCCCAAGCCAAATTCTGCATTGTCTTCAAACAGCGAGTTGCTCCACGCAGGGCCGCGTCCGTCGGCATTTTTAGTCCACGGTGTAGTGGGTAAATTACCGCCATAAATCGACGAACAGCCCGTGGCGTTGGCAACAACCATGCGGTCGCCAAACAATTGCGAGGCTAGTTTTAAATACGGTGTTTCACCACAACCAACGCAGGCACCGGAAAATTCAAACAGGGGTTGCATAACCATCGCGCCCTTGATGGTATTGGATTTGATTAAACGTCGATCATATTCCGGCAGTGCTAAAAAGAAGTCCCAGTTATCACGTTCAGCAGCGCGTAAGGGCGGTTGCGGTTGCATATTTAAGGCTTTACGGCTGGCGTTGGATTTGTCTCGAATCGGGCAAATATCTACGCACAGTGTACAGCCAGTACAATCTTCCGGCGCAACTTGATAACTGATAGATAAGCCAGGCGGAAAGTCTTTGCCCAATAGGGGTGTATGTTTAAAGGTGTCTGGCGTGTTGCCTAATGAATCGGTCGCTACAATTTTGCTGCGTATCGCGGCATGCGGGCAAACCATGACGCATTTACCGCATTGGGTACATAAATCGGTTTCCCATGTCGGAATTTGCAACGCCAAATTGCGTTTTTCATAGCACGCCGTACCAGTTGGGAATGTGCCATCAATGGGCATGGCGCTAACGGGTAACAAATTACCGCGTCCGGCAATAATTTCCCCGGTGACTTGTTTTATAAAGCGTGGCGCGCTATCAGAAATTAGCGCGGTGATGTCAAATTGACTGCTGACTTGCGCCGGTAAAGTAACCGCGTGTAAGCTGGCTAAGGTTTCATCAATGGCTTTAAAATTTAAGTCAACAATGCGCTGGCCTTTTTTACCATAGGTTTTTTCAACGGCTTGTTTGATAGCAGCAATGGCTTCTTCTTGTGGTAAAACGCCAGAGATGGCAAAAAAACAGGTTTGCATAATGGTATTAATGCGCTTACCCATGCCACTTTTTTCAGCAACCGCATAAGCATCGATGACATAAAAACGGATTTTTTTAGCGAGCATTTGTTGCTGCATCTTGGCGGGTAATGTAGCCCACGCCTTCTCGCCAGATTCTGGTGAATTTAATAAAAATACCGCATTATCCGCCGCATTGGTGAGCATGTCATACCGTTCCAGAAACAGTGCCTGATGACAGCCGATAAAGTTAGCATCGTTATCACTGATTAAATAGGTGGAACGTATCGGTTTGGAGCCAAAGCGCAAATGGGATACCGTGATCGCGCCGGATTTTTTTGAATCGTATACAAAATAACCTTGTGCATACAAATCGGTGGCTGTACCGATGATTTTGATGCTGTTTTTGTTGGCGCTGACGGTGCCATCACTGCCTAAGCCATAAAACATCGCTTGAAAATAGTCTGCTTGGGCATCTGTGCGAAAATGATCGTCCCACGCTAAACTGGTATGGCTGACGTCGTCATGAATACCAATGGTGAATTGATTTTTCGGCTGTGCTTTTTTCAGTTCATCAAATACGGCCTTAATCATGCCGGGCGTAAATTCTTTGGATGATAGCCCATAACGCCCGCCCACCACTTTTGGCATTTGTGCAAACGTTGGCTGGTCGCTGCAATGATCTTGGGCGAGTGCGGTCAGTACATCTTTATATAACGGCTCACCGTCTGCGCCGGGCTCTTTGGTGCGATCCAGTACCGCACAGATACGGCAACTCGCTGGAAGCGCTTTCAGTAAGCGGTTTGCATCGAAAGGTCGATATAAGCGTACTTTTAGCAAGCCAACAGATTCGCCGTGCGCGTTTAGATAATCAAGCGTCTCTGCTACCGCTTCAGCGCCTGAACCCATGATGATAATGACGCGCTCCGCCTGTTCTGAGCCCATATATTCAAACAAGTGATATTGGCGACCGGTTAATTCTGCAAAATGATTCATGGCGTTTTGCATGATGTCCGGCATCGCTTGATAAAAGGGGTTAACCGTCTCGCGTGCTTGGAAATACACATCAGGATTCTGTGCTGTACCGCGCATAATTGGGTGATCCGGGGTCAGCGCTCGTTTGCGGTGCGCACTCACCCATTCATCTTTAATCATGGCACGTAGCACGGCATCGTCTAGCAGGGTAATTTTAGCGACCTCGTGTGAGGTTCTAAAGCCGTCGAAGAAGTGCATCAAGGGAATGCGGCTTTCTAGGGCGACCGCATGCGCAATGAGCGCAAAATCTAGCACTTCTTGCGGCGAATTGGAGCACAACATGCCAAAGCCAGTCATGCGTGCGGACATGACATCGCTATGATCGCCAAAAATAGATAAGCCCTGACACGCTAAGGAGCGCGCAGCGATATGAAAAACCGTAGGGGTTAACTCGCCAGCGATTTTATACATATTTGGCAACATTAACAGCAAGCCTTGCGAGGCGGTAAAGGTGGTTGCCATTGATCCGGCTTGCAGTGCGCCATGAATAGCGCCAGCTGCACCAGCTTCACTTTGCATTTCTGTCACTTGCGGCACAGTTCCCCATAGATTGACTTGCCCCCGCGACGACCATTCATCTGCCCATTCGCCCATATTCGATGAGGGGGTTATCGGGTAAATAGCGATAACTTCATTCAGTTTGTGCGCTATGGTGGCAGCCGCTTGGTTGCCATCAATAGTGAGTGTTTGTGGATTGTGCATGCGGCAGCTCCCAGAATAAATAAAAGACATTTACCTTAATCTAATTAATGGATAATTTTACGCCTAAATAGGGTTTTTATGCCGGATTTTTATTTCGGATTGATACGCTTTTTTATCGGGGCAGGCGGGTTGGATTCGACGTATCTGTGGTTCTACTATTTGTGCCGGGGGGGCTGGAATCATCAGAGATTTCCTTGCGGGGCGTTGGGCTTTTAAAGCAGGCTATGCCAAACATTAGACAATTTTTTTAATACCCTTACAATATGCCTATACAGTAAGTCGTTGCAAACATATTTAAAGAATCGCTTTGGTTAAGGTGTTTCAGTGTTTGCAGTCACTTTTCTAGCGACCCTTACCTTGGCGGAATAATAGCACTATGAATGAACCTGTAAGTAATACAGCCAACGACATTTTTTCTTCTACTTTTTTAATCGGCAATGTCGGCGCGCCTTTTGTTATCGGCATGGCAGTAGGTTATTTTGCCAAGAAAATGTTATGTATAGCCCTTTTTGTTGGTGGTGCCGCGCTGGTGGTGCTTTTTGTCAGTGAGTATTATGGCATCATTGATATTAGTGACAGTCATTTACAGAGTGCTGCCGGCTCTGCAACGGATGCCGCTAAACAATCCGGTGGCTTTCTGCTTGATCGCGTATCTAATGTCACCAGTAAAGGTGTCAGTGGTGCGGCTGGTTTTTTTGCCGGTTTCAAACTGGGTTAAATTAACGGCATGCGTAATTATTTGTCGTTGCATTATTGTGTTGCGCATATTAGATAATGTTATCTCTCCTATAAGCCTGTTGCTAGCTTGTTGTAAGCAGTAAATTATGGTAAAATGCGTGGTTCAGTATGTAATAAATACTCACATTTGTCGTCACGCTTGGTAGGGTGCTGTTTTTTTATAAAAATGGTTTCCAGGTGGGGCAAGTGGAGGCATAACCCCACTCGAAACGCACATAAAACGTTTCGATTACTTTTTAGGAGAAAAGAATGGCAGCAGTGTCAATGCGTGAAATGTTAGAAGCGGGTGTTCATTTTGGACATCAAACTCGTTACTGGAACCCAAAAATGGCAACCTATTTATTTGGTGCCCGTAACAAGATCCATATCATTAATTTGGAAAAAACGCTTCCAATGTTTAATGACGCAATGAATTATTTAGGCCAAGTATCTGCCAATAGAGGGACTGTTTTACTGGTAGGCACTAAAAAATCAGCGCGTAAAGTTGTTGCAGAAGAAGCTAAACGTTGTGGTATGCCTTATGTTAACCATCGCTGGTTAGGTGGCATGCTTACAAACTTTAAAACCATTAAAAAATCAATTAATCGTCTTAAAGAGCTGGAAGCGATGAAAGCAGATGGTACGTTGTATCATCGTTTCGGCAAAAAAGAAGCGCTCGGCATGGAACGTGAGATGGAAAAATTAGAGCGCAGTCTTGGCGGTATTAAAGACATGAAAGGCGTTCCTGATGTTATCTTCGTTTTAGACGTCGGTTACGAAAAAAATGCCTTGAGCGAAGCCAAAAAATTAGGTATTCCTGTCGTAGGTATTGTCGATTCTAATAACTCACCAGAACGGGTAGATTACATTATTCCTGGTAATGATGATTCGATTCGCGCGATTAAATTATATTGCGAAAGCGTTTCTGCTGCAGTATTAGAAGCAAAATCAGCTAACATGAGTTTATCGGCAAATAAAACCGATGACTTCGTAGAAGAAGTTGCTGCTGAGTAATAAAGCATATCGATGTAACGCGCAGATATACTTTGCGCGTTATGCGTGGCATGGTCTTTAATTAAAAACGCCTCCTTATTGGGGGCGTTTTTATAATGATGAAAAACGAGGAAACGAATGAATATTAGTGCGGCGATGGTTAAAGAATTGCGTGAAAGAACCAGTTCAGGCATGATGGAATGTAAGAAAGCCTTGGTTGAAAGTAATGGTGATATGGAACTCGCTATTGAAAATATGCGCAAATCTGGTTTAGCTAAAGCAGATAAGAAATCAGGCCGTATTGCGGCTGAGGGCATTATTAGCATTAAAGTCAGTGATGATACGAAACAAGCGGTCATCGTTGATGTTAATTGTGAAACTGATTTTGTTGCTAAAGCGGATGATTTTCTTAGTTTTTCAAATGATGTTGCAACGGCATTATTGTCGGTCACCGTTAACAGTGATGAAGAATTATTAGCCGTCATGCTGCCGAGTGGTCAATCCATTGATGAAGTACGTCGTGGTTTGATTTCTAAGTTAGGTGAAAATATTACCGTTAGACGTTTTAAGCAATTTGCTGCACAAGGTGGAACAGCGGGTTATTTACACGGCATCAGCAGTAGAATTGGTGTGGTGGTTGAATTAGCTAAAGCAGATACTGAGCTGGCTAAAGACATTGCTATGCATATTGCAGCGACCAACCCTGCCTGTGTTTCAGAAGAACAAGTGTCTGCAGAATTGATTGAAAAAGAAAAAAATATTTTTTCAGCGCAAGCAGCAGAAAGTGGTAAACCCGCTGAAATCATTGAAAAAATGATTGAAGGCCGTATTAAAAAATTCCTTGCTGAAGTTACTTTGCTAGGTCAGCCGTTTGTAAAAGATGATAGCACCACGGTTGGGCAGTTAGTTAAATCGAAAGGAAATAGTGTGGTTGGATTTACACGCTTTGAAGTCGGTGAAGGCATTGAAAAGAAAGAAGAAAATTTTGCAGAAGAAGTGATGGCACAAGTTAGAGGCTCATAACCAAAAAGGCAAAAGTCAACCGATAAAAATATTCTTTTTATCGGTTTTTGCGTTGTTCTTAACCCCTAAAAACCTTATATCTCCTTATATGACACAACTTATTTGCCAGAGAATTTTACTTAAATTAAGCGGCGAGGCACTGATGAGTGCCCAAGGCGGCAGCATTGATGCGGTTATTGTGCAGCGCCTGGCAACTGAAATTAAAGAATTATGTGCGGCGGGTGTGCAAGTTGGCTTGGTGATAGGTGGTGGTAATATCGTACGCGGTGCCGAAAAAGCCTCGGCCGGATTGGATCGTGTCACTGGTGACCAGATGGGCATGCTAGCCACCGTTATTAATGCGTTAGCCATGCAGGATGCACTTGAGCAACAAGGCATTCAGGTGCGGGTTATGTCGGCGATTAAAATTAATCAGGTGTGTGAAGATTATATTTGCAGACGTGCTATACGGCATCTGGAAAAAGGCCGTGTGGTTATTTTTGCTGCCGGAACCGGAAATCCTTTTTTTACTACAGACTCTGCGGCGAGTTTGCGTGCTATCGAAATTAAAGCCGAATTAATGATTAAAGCAACAAAAGTTAAAGGTGTGTATTCAGCCGATCCTGAAAAAGTGAAAGATGCACAGTTTTACCCTAGATTAACGTACGATGAAGCATTGGATCAGCGCTTAAATGTCATGGATACGACAGCATTGGTTTTGTGTCGGGATAATAATATGCCGATGCGCGTCATGAATATTTTTGAGCAAGGTGCTGTCATGCAGTTAATGCAAGGCAATGATATTGGCTCTCTTATTGAACGAGGAAACGCATAATGATTAATGATATTCATAAAGATGCTCAAACACGCATGGCAAAAAGTATTGAGTCGTTAAAACATGAGTTTTCAAAAATTCGTACAGGTCGCGCGCACCCCAGCTTATTAGATCATGTCATGGTGTCTTATTATGGTACTGATACAGCTTTGTCGCAGATTGCGAATGTCGCTGTTGAAGATGCCCGCATGTTAACGGTTACCCCTTGGGAACAAAACATGGTGCAGGCGATTGAAAAAGCTATTTTGAAAAGCGACTTGGGGCTTAATCCTTCTACTAACGGCATGACTATTCGTATTCCGTTGCCCTCACTTACTGAAGAGCGTCGTCGTGATTTAGTTAAAATCGTTAAGCATGAAGCTGAAAATGGTCGTGTTGCGATTAGAAATATCCGTCGCGATGCGAATTCAACCCTTAAAGATGCATTAAAAGATAAAAAAATATCTGAAGACGATGCACGGAATGCTGAAGAAAAAATTCAAAAACTGACAGATCAATTCATCAAAGAGATTGAGCATCAGTTTGAGCTTAAAGAAGCAGATTTACTGTCCATTTAAGAGATAATATTGCTATGTCCGCTAATGCACAACTGCTAGAAGGAGTAGCTACCAATAATCCGCGGCACATCGCCATTATTATGGATGGTAATGGTCGGTGGGCGCAGAAAAAGCTAATGCCCCGTATTATAGGGCACAGAGCCGGTGTTAAAGCGGTTCGGCGCATTGTCGAATATTGCACACAGCAGGGTATTGAGGTCTTAACGCTATTTGCTTTTAGCAGTGAAAATTGGCGCAGACCAAAAGATGAGGTATCGTTGCTGATGAATTTATTCATGGCAACCTTGCAAACAGAAATTAATCGGTTGCATGAAAATAATATTCGCTTGCGTTTTATTGGCGATATAGCTTCGTTTGATGCCAAATTGCAAGCGAAAATTGCAGCAGGCGTTGTTCAGACACAAGAGAATACCGGCTTAACGCTGGTGATCGCGGCTAACTATGGCGGGCGTTGGGATTTAGCTGAAGCTGCTAAAGCCATCGCAGCCGATGTACTGGCGGGTGAAATAGCCATTACAGATATAAACGAAGACCTAATGCATCAGCATTTAGCATTAGCCGATTTACCTGAGCCTGATTTGTTTATTCGTACCGGTGGTGAGCAACGGATCAGTAACTTTTTGCTTTGGCAATTGGCGTATACTGAGCTGTACTTTACCGATGCGCTTTGGCCTGATTTTGATCAGGCTGCCCTTGAGCAAGCGATTATCAGTTACAAAGGCCGACAACGTCGCTTTGGTCGCACGGGTGATCAAGTCTTAAATCCTACCGTTTAACCTCCTTCTATATAACGATAATAATAAAAATTCTTATGTTAATACAGCGTATTATAACCGCCCTGGTTTTAGTTCCCCTTGTTATTCTCGCCATCTTTAAGTTGTCCCCTGAATGGTTCGCTTTAATTTATGGCATCATTATTTTAATGGCCGCTTGGGAATGGACGAACTTAATTGCTATGCGTTCCATCATTCATCGAGGATTATTCTTGTGTTCAATGCTTGCCGCCATGTTGTTTTTCCATTACTGGTGGATGGTGCTTGAACAGCTTGCGCAAATGACCAATGTTGCAGAAATCAGAAATTACTCTTGGTTAGTGGAAGCCACGGTTGGTTTTCCGGTGATCTGGTGGATATTGATGATGATATTAATACGCAGAAATCCCCTTGAACTCATTAGCTTACAATTAAGAATGCGTTATAAGGCGCTTATTGGCTGGTTTGTTTTAATCGCAGGATGGTTGTTTTTATCTCGACTACGCTTGATAGAATCACCAGAAATGACCTTGTATTTTTTAATACTCATTTGGTCGGCGGATATAGCCGCTTATTTTGTAGGTAAAAAATACGGTACCACTAAATTAGCGCCAGATATTAGTCCGGGTAAAACCTTAGCTGGCTATTACGGTGCTTTAGGTGCGGCGGTCTTATGTGGTATAGGCTTTGGTATTTATTTTCATGCCATTTTCATTAGCTTTGCAGACATGCTGATGTTATCAATGATTACTGTCATCGTCTCAATTTACGGTGATTTGTTTTTCAGTTTGGTTAAACGTCAGGGTGGAATGAAAGATTCTGGCGGATTGCTTCCTGGTCACGGCGGACTTTTAGACCGTTTAGACAGTGTTATAGCAGCCGCGCCTTTTTTCTATGCAGGCGTTTGGGTAATTAGATGGATGATGACAGCGGCGATAGTAGAATGAAAGGACTTTGTATTTTAGGCGCTACGGGCTCCATTGGTGTTAGTACGTTGGATGTTGTCGCAAGACACCCTGACAAGTATAAAGTTATCGCTTTAACAGCCAACTCAAATATTGGCGTATTGCTTGAGCAATGCAAGCAGTTTTTGCCGGAAGTGGTGGTTATCGTTGATGCACTTAAAGCAGCAGAATTTCAACCGCTACTGCAAGCAGCGGGCTTAGCGTCAATTAAGGTATTATCTGGCACGGAAGCATTACAGCAGGTTGCGACGCTACCGAATGTCGATTCAGTTATGGCGGCAATTGTTGGTGCGGCAGGTTTGTTGCCAACGTTGGCGGCGGCTAAAGCGGGCAAAACGATCTTACTGGCTAACAAAGAAGCGTTGGTAATGTCCGGCGCTCTATTTATGCAAGCCGTGGCGGAATCGGGCGCGCATTTATTACCGATTGACAGTGAGCATAATGCTATTTTCCAATGTATGCCCTCAGGATATACCGCCGGGCATCGTGCCAAACAGGCGCGGCGTATTTTATTAACCGCGTCGGGCGGGCCGTTTCGTTGCATGCCGTTAGAGCAATTACCCGATGTTACGCCAGCACAAGCTGTCGCACATCCTAATTGGGATATGGGGCGTAAAATTTCGGTTGATTCGGCGACTATGATGAACAAAGGCTTAGAGTTAATTGAGGCCTGCTGGTTATTTGATGTACCTGCTGATGTTATTGAAGTGGTGATTCATCCGCAAAGTGTTATTCACTCAATGGTGGATTATGTTGATGGGTCAGTATTGGCACAGATGGGGAATCCGGATATGCGTACACCGATAGCCCATGCTTTGGCGTGGCCGGAGCGTTTTGACTCTGGTGTGCCACCGTTAAATATTTTTGATGTTGGGCGTATGGATTTTGAACGCCCCGATTTAGAGCGCTTTCCGTGTTTACGTTTAGCGTATGAAGCGATTACTGCTGGCGGTATTATGCCAACGGTGTTAAATGCAGCTAATGAAATTGCGGTAGACGCTTTTTTGAATGAACAGATCCGTTTTACTGATATTCCCGTTGTCATTGAACGTTGTTTGCAAAAGTTTGTCGCAGGGGAAGCCTCAAGCCTTGATGTTGTACTAGCAACGGATCTTCAAGCGCGTGAGATTTCTCATGAGATTATTAAAACGTTACGCCACTAATGGATTTTTTACACACAGTCTTTTTTTTTATAATAGCCATCGGTTTGTTGGTTGCTTTTCATGAATTTGGTCACTTTTGGGTGGCACGAAAAGTCGGTGTGAAAGTCTTACGTTTTTCGATTGGTTTCGGTAAAGTAGTCTGGTCTTATCAAAAAAATGCTGCTACAACTGAGTACGCGCTGTCTGCCATACCTCTGGGTGGCTATGTCAAAATGGTTGATGAGCGTGAAGCTACCGTTAATCAGGACGATTTACCCTTTGCGTTTAATCGCCAATCCCTGTGGGCGAGAAGTGCTATTGTTCTAGCAGGGCCTGTATTTAACTTGTTACTCGCCATTTTTTTGTACTGGAGTGTCTTTTTAATTGGTGAAGAGGGTATGCGCCCTGTTTTAGGGCCGGTTGCTATTAATACCTTGGCTGCCAATGCCGGGTTTGATGCTGGCGATGAAATATTAACGGTTAATCAACATGCAACGCCTACCTGGAGTGAGGCTATAACCCAGATCATTGAATCGGTTATGGCGGGTGATAGTGATATTCAACTGAGTGTTAAAGCGACTGACCAGCAGCTTGTCTTACGGACGCTGACCATTCCGCCAGCGATGGCTCAAACCCCCGATTTATTATATAAAGAACTCGGTCTTCAGCCATGGACACCTACCTTAAAGCCAATCATTGGCACGGTATTACCGAGCAGTGCGGCGATGTCTGCGGGATTACAACCTAATGATTTGATTATCAGCGCTGATGGTGTCGCTATAAACGATTGGATGCAATGGGTTGAGTATGTTAAAAAACGCCCCGATATTACGATTGCATTGCTAGTGGAGCGTTCAGGCGTACAGCTTAAACTTTCCTTAACACCCAAAGCAGAAGTGCAAGAAGGGCAGCAAGTTACCGGTAAGATCGGTGCTGGCGTATTTGTGCCTAAAGACGTTATGGCAAGCATGCAGATTAATTATACCTTGCCTGTATTTGAAGCCTTTACCGCCGCTTGTCAACGTACATGGAATTACTCCATGGCAACCCTTAATGTAATGGGGCAAATGGTAATGGGGAAAGCGTCGGTTGAAAATTTAAGTGGGCCCATCAGTATTGCGCAATATGCAGGACAGTCTGCAAGCATGGGACTGGTGCAATTTTTAAAGTTTCTAGCCGTTGTGAGTGTTAGTTTAGGGGTTATGAATTTATTACCCGTGCCTATGTTGGATGGCGGGCATTTGTTGCTTTATGTGATTGAAGGCGTCAAAGGCAGTCCTGTCTCTGATCAGGCACAATTACTTTTTCAGCAAATTGGTACGGCTTTATTGATGACATTAATGGCATTAGCCATGTTTTTGGATGTACAACGCTTGTTTCACTAAGTTTTAAAACCAATCTATACAGGTTTTATAAAAATCATCGGGTACTTTTTGAGTCACCCATTTTTGAATAGTAACGGAAAAACAGATATGAAAAAAATGATTAATGTTTTAGTAATGGGCTTATTAGGCTTAAGCGTATCTGTTGCCCAGGCTGATGAAGCGGCCATCAAAAAAGCGTTGGCGATTAGCATGCCCGGTTCAAAATTGGACAGTGTTAAAGCGTCAGAAGTTAAAGGCTTATATGAAGTGGCTATCGGCTCCAGTATTTTTTATGTCTCCGAAGATGCAAAATACCTGATACAAGGCCGCTTGGTTGATATTGCTGCAAAAAAAGACCTAACGGAGCAAAAATTAGTCGCTGTTCGTCAAGGTGTTTTGGCTAAATTAGGTAAAGATGAAACCATTGATTTTAATGCGCCACTGAGTAAACATACCGTGTACGTTTTTACGGATATCGATTGTGGCTATTGCCGTAAATTACATTCTGAAATGGATCAGTATTTCGCCGAAGGCATTAG
>JAPLRW010000237.1:0-426 GCA_026398935.1 Methylococcales bacterium | reverse complement strand
TATCTGTTTTTCCCGCGCGCGGGGAAAGGCTCTGGCTCTTATGATAAAGCTGTATCCGTTTGGTGTGCTAAAGACCGTGCTAAAGCCTTAACCTTGGCAAAACAAGATAAACCTATAGAAGCCAAAACCTGTGCAAATCCTATTGATAAACACATGCAACTGGCAGAAGAATTTGAAGTAAGAGGCACGCCGATGATTATAACGGACAAAGGTGCGGTGTTTCCAGGCTATATTCCTGCTAAACAGCTAGCCGAAGCGTTAGCGAATCCTAAATAAGTATTAGTAACATCCGCAAGGTTGAGTCGTTCTTAGGGTCTCGCTAAAAATAACGTCCCCCTTTGAAAAAGGGGGGTTGAGGGGGATTTTATCTAATAAATCTCCCCTAACCCCTCTTTTTTAAAGAGGGGGACTGAGCAATTACTCTGC
>JAPLRW010000139.1 GCA_026398935.1 Methylococcales bacterium | reverse complement strand
GTGGTGTGGGCAGATGTGCGCAGCAAAGAGAAGCCGAATAATTCGGCATTGGCGTATTTATTGGAATTTATCGACGCCGATTTTAATGCGCAACAAGAAGCACTAAAAGCCTTAAGTACCGAGCAACCGGAAGCGTTTGACTATACACTGCTCGCCAATAGCAATGTGCTCGGCGAGCGTTTGACGCACACCTTGGACGTAGCCGCGTTATCGGCTAAACAGCGCAAACGGAACTTATACACCAGTTGGCAGATGAGCAGTTACACAGCGTTGTCGGCATTAAGCCTGAAAGATGCGCCGGAATTACCGGAAGATAAAGTGGGTGAAACGCTTAGCGATGACGCGGACATGACCGATACCGCCGCGCGTTTTGGCGCACTGGAAGAGGAGGCGATTATTGACGATGACTTATTACCTAAAGGCGCACAGCTGGGTAACGTCGTGCATCAATTA
The DNA here is from genome assembly GCA_026398935.1 of Methylococcales bacterium. Lineage (GTDB taxonomy): Bacteria > Pseudomonadota > Gammaproteobacteria > Methylococcales > Methylomonadaceae > SXIZ01. Next base: position 1,496 of record JAPLRW010000139.1, on the reverse strand, counting down.
CTGGAAAATACCCCCTTTAAACGGCTGGCCGATCAGGTTGATATTAGCGTACGTCGCGATTCAGCCTGCCAGCGGCATGGGGTAAAGCTCGCCGAGCCGGGCTTAATTGATCAGCTGTTGCAGCAAGTGGTCTCTACGCCGCTTTCACTGAGTGATCCACGGTTTTGCTTAAAAAACATTGCCGATACACAGTGTTTAAAAGAAATGCCTTTTTACCTTGCACTGCAACCGATGGATGTCAGCCGTATTAATCAACTGTTAGAAACCTGTTCCGCGTACCAACCGCTAACCCCTAAGCAAATGTGCGGTTATTTAACCGGTTTTGTCGATTTAATCTGCCAGTATCAGGGGCGCTATTATGTAATGGATTACAAAACCAATCATTTGCCGGATTATCAACCACCAAGCCTAATCGCTACCATGCGCGCGCATAACTATGGTTTGCAATATTGGTTATACAGCGTGGTATTGCATCAGTATTTACAGCGGCGACTGCCTGGCTATCAGTATGAACACCATTTTGGTGGTGTACGGTATTTATTTGTACGCGGCATGCGAGAAGGTATTGCGATGAGCGGTGTGTACGAAGACTTACCCGATTTAATGCGATTGGAACAGTTGGTGGCGTTGTTTGGGGGGTCGTAAATGGTGAATAAGGTAAATAATGACAGGGTTGCGGCAAACCCCGTTATGCTTCGACGTAAAGTTGAATAAAATCGCTAGCAACCGTATACTTCTCCCAAATAGGGAGAACTGTAAGGCCAACCGATGCGGATCATTGCTAAAAGCACCATCAAAAATTTTTGGGAACAACCCGCTTATCAGGATGCAAAAAGCCCTTTAGAAAGCTGGTACGAAGAAGCGCTTAAAGCCGATTGGGCATCGCCGCAAGCGATAAAAGACCAATATCGAAATGCCAGCATTTGCAGCAACAACCGCGTGGTGTTCAATATTGGCGGCAACAAGTACCGTTTAGTTGTGGAAATGCACTATCGCGCTGGCATTGCGTGGATAAAATTTGTAGGCACGCATACCCAATATGATCTGATTAACGTGGAGACCGTCAATGATTATTAAACCCATCCGTAACGATGAAGAATTAAAAGCAGCCTTCCAAAGCCTCGAAACCGTTTTTCAAGCCGAAGCCAATACCCCAGAAGCAGACGAAATGGACGTATTAGTCACCTTAATTGAAGCCTACGAAAACAAACACTACGCTATCACCCCGCCCGATCCGATAGAAGCCATCAAATTCAGGATGGAACAACAAAATTTGAATACCCGCGATCTGGAAGCCTATATCGGTAGCAGCGGACGTGTGTCGGAAGTGCTCAATCGTAAACGTCCGTTAAGTTTGAGAATGATAAAACGTTTACATGATGGCTTAAGCATTCCTTATGAAAGTTTGCTGGCAGATGTGGGGTGATAATAGGGGATTACAAACTACGTCATGTTTCGTTATGAAATGAGGATATATCTTGACAACTTTATTTGAT
>JAPLRW010000089.1 GCA_026398935.1 Methylococcales bacterium | reverse complement strand
AAAGGCGGGGGTTTTAACCTTGCATATGGAAATAAGATCGGTATTCCCCCGTGTAAATTCTTCTGGCGATGGCGGACGATTAACCCCAGCCAAATGCACAACGGCATCAACATCCGCTACGCTATCAAACAATTGCTGTTCTGGCATTTGCCGTGAAAACGTAAGCACCTCAATAGCGTCTAGTTCACCAAGACGCACGATAAGGTTTTTGGCAATAAATCCGTCTGATCCGGTAATTAAAACCTTCATAACACTTAAGCTCCCAATACCTTAAGTTCATCCTTGATATAATCCAGCTTAATTAACCACTCAACCTCTAAACGTTTGGTATTCTCTGATGTAGAATTCTACTCTTGAGATAAAAAATGCTCCCTTTCCTCAAAGTACTTAGCTAATTTGAACCCCAGCCATTACAGTGGCTTATGCAACAATTTTTAGGTACTGCTTTTAGTGTCATCAAAACGTCGTATTAGCAACATACCAAGCAATAGCTAATGCCATACCTTGCGCAATCGTCTGCGTCGGCGCATAACCCAGCAATGTCTGCGCTTTAGTAATATTAGCATTAGAATGCCGAATATCCCCTGCTCTAAAAGCACCGTAAATAGCAGACTTTCCCACAAAGTCTGCTACATGCTGACTAAGCTCTTGATTAATTAATGCATACAGTTCATTTAACGTAGTCTGCCCACCGACAGCAACATTAAACGCTTCACCAAATGCTTTTGCATTATCACTCATGCCCGCCAATAAATTCATTTGTATTACATTATCAATGTAACAAAAATCACGACTGGTTTCACCATCCCCATTAATAGTAATGTCTTCATTATTTAACAATGAACCGACCCATTTTGGAATCACTGCCGCATAAGCACCATTCGGATCTTGTCGTCGACCAAAGACATTAAAATAACGTAAGCCAATGGTTTCTATGCCGTAGGTTTTATTAAAAACGCTTGCATACAGCTCATTAGTGTATTTCATAACCGCATAAGGCGACAGCAGGTTACCGGTTCGTTTTTCCACTTTAGGCAACTCTTCTGAATCCCCATAGACCGAACTGGATGAGGCATAGACAAAGCGTTTGATGCCAGCATCTTTCGCGGCCGTGAGAAGGTTTAAAAAACCGGTCACATTGGATGCATTGGACGTAATAGGATCAGCAATAGAGCGAGGCACTGAACCCAAAGCCGCTTGATGCAAGACAATATCAACCTGCTTACACGCCTGCTGGCAAGTGTCCAAGTGACGAATATCACCCTCAATAAAGGTAAAGTTTTGATAGGCTTGCGAGCCAACCGCCAGAGCAATTTGATCCAGATTTTTTTGATAACCCGTTGAAAAGTTATCCAAACCAACCACGCGTTGATTATGCGCCAATAAAAACTCTGCTAAATTGGAACCGATAAATCCTGCAACGCCCGTTACTAGCCAGGTTTTTTGCTGTGTCGCTAAGGTATTGAGCAAGTGTTGAAATGCTGTTTGCATGATTTTATAACCGTCCGTCTACTAAGCTTTTATCTAAAAATGATTTGATATCAAACACCACTTGATTATCAATGCGATCAAATGTCAAGGTATTAAATTCTTTATGTGCTACCGCCAATATCACTGCTTGATACGCTTCTAAATTGACCGCGTCGATCAAGTCTAAATTGTATTCATGTTTAACATCTGCTTTATCAACCCACGGATCATAAATATCAATATCTGCCCCAAAATCCTGAAGCTCTCTAACCACATCAATGACGCGTGAGTTTCGAATATCAGGGCAATTTTCTTTAAAGGTAATCCCCAAGACCAATATCTTACCCCCTTCAATTTTTTGACCTTTTTTGATCATCAGCTTGATCACTTGATTAGCGACATAGAGGCCCATCGCATCATTAAGTCTACGTCCAGCCAAAATAATCTCTGGATTGTACCCAACAGACTGTGCCTTATGCGTAAGATAGTAAGGATCTACACCGATACAATGCCCACCGACCAATCCTGGTCGGAAAGGTAAAAAATTCCATTTAGTACCCGCTGCTTCTAACACGGCTTCGGTGTCAATGCCCAGTTTATTAAAAATGATGGCTAATTCATTCACAAAAGCAATATTAATATCGCGCTGGGAATTTTCGATCACCTTTGCAGCTTCCGCCACTTTTATACTGGGCGCTAAATGTGTTCCGGCAACAATAATTGATTTATATAAATCATCCACCCGTTTAGCAATATCTGGTGTCGAACCAGAGGTCACCTTTAATATCTTAGTAACGGTATGTTCCTTATCACCCGGATTAATCCGTTCTGGAGAATAACCACAAAAGAAATCCTGATTAAATTTTAAGCCACTGATCTTTTCCAAAATCGGGACGCAATCATCTTCTGTAGCACCCGGATAAACCGTTGATTCATAAATAACAATATCGCCTTTGCTTAAAACACTGCCAATCGATTCACTGGCTTTTATCAGCGGCGTAAGATCGGGGCGTTTGTATTCATCTATGGGCGTTGGGACAGTGACGATATATATATTGCACGCTTTTGCATCAGCAATTGCAGCGGTAAATGAAAGACTATGATTATTAATCACCTCTAATAAATAGTCATTCTCAATTTCTAAGGTTTTATCATGCCCTAGGGTAAGCTCATCAATACGCTGCTGGGTAATATCAAAACCCAGCGTAGGATATTTTTGACCAAACTCAACAGCCAAAGGCAACCCTACATAACCAAGACCCACAATACAAATTTTAATACTCATTATTTTCCAGAAATACTTTAAACTTCGCTAAAAAATCACCCTTATTCAACCTCTGCCCCTAAAACTTATAAAGGGTGAAGTGAAAACGCACCTTTTGACTTAAATATTCAATTGTTTAATAATTTTTACATAACGATCAATAACAATTTTTTCATCAAATTGTTTTAAAACTTTTTCGCGGCTATTCAAACCCATTTGCAAACGCTCCGCGACTGGCAACAAAAGCATTTTTTCCATTTTAGCTTTCAGGTCTATGGCACTCCGTGGCTCACATAAAAAACCATTAATGCCATCATCCACTACTTCACGACATCCCACTGCATCAGTGGTGATAATAGGCTTAGCAACACTCGCTGCTTCCAACAACGATCGCGGCACGCCTTCACGATAAGAAGGCAAAACCACGCAATCCGCTTGCCGCAAAAAGTCAATCACCGTATCACTCACGCCCAAATAGTTAACAACACCTTCATTGACCCATGCCTGCATTTCTTCAGCCGAAATAGCAGACGGGTTTTTAGCATCGAGAAAACCCAATAATTGGCATTCAACCTGCGGGTATTGGCATTTTAATAATCGCGTCGCCTCAACAAATTCAACAATGCCTTTATCTTTTAACATTCTCGCAACCAGCAAAAATACAAACGGTGTCCTAGTTGAGGCGTTTTCAACAGGCGTAAAATAGTTAACATCAACACCCGAACCTGGCAATAAATCGGTTAGCTCAGCCTTAACTAAGCCTTTATCTATAAAGAGAGCTAAATCATCCTTATTTTGAAAAAAAATCTTCGCGGACTTTCTTAATGATAGCGTATACAGCAACTCTACAATTCTAGTCACTAGGTTTTCCCTGATAAACGCTGTTCCTAATCCCGACACATTATTGATAATTGGCCTATTTAAAAAGCCTGCCGCTAATGCACCATAAATATTACATTTTGGAGTATAGGATAAAATGCAACTAGGTTTTAGCTTAAAGAAAAGCAATGCTAACAGAAAAACTAACCCACTATCTTTAATAGGATGAGTCCCCTTGTTATCCATAGGCATGGCAATAAATTGAATATTATGCACAGCAAAACGGCTGGAATAATCATCCAGTGGCGCTACCGCAATAACGTCATACCCTAAGCTTTGCAGTTTTAGCATGAGATTTAATCGAAAATTAAATAAATACCATGAAGTATTGGCAATGAATATTATTTTTTTGTCAAAATTAAGCATAAAAATGAGATTAATATAAATGATTGATAATAATCATATCAACTGAACTTCGTTATTTTACAATATTAGCTAATTGTAATTTGTTCTTATTTTAAATACGCCGTAATGCCATACAAAATGTCTCGGCGGCTTGTTCGCTATTCACTTTTTCAAATAAAACAATCCACAGTCGCCAAACCAAATACAAGGGGAAAAAGAAAGAGAAATAGGAACTTTTATAATAAGTACGAACCTCTTCAACCTCAAAGCCATACTGAGCGGCAAGCTGTCTAAAATCACGAGGTGTGCAGCGATTATAAAAACTTGGAAAACCTTGGTCTCTGCGCGTATTTGGAAAAATACCATGCAATAAAAAAAGTTTGGTTCGTTGAGGCAACAGAATATTCAATCGAGCAAAAATAGCATTTCTTGAAGGAACAAAAATCAAAGCCCCCCCTTTTGCGCAAGATACAAAGGCAGCTTCCACATCAGGAACATGTTCAAGCAGGGCTTGGCATAAAAGCAAGTCACCATCTTCTTGACCCTGAAAATTGCATATATCCGCACCGATGCAGTGATCTAAGGTTCCTCTGGGCGCTTGTAAAAGTTCATCCTCAGACAAATCAATACCAATAACATTAGCTTGAAGTTTTTGTTTAACTTCAAGAGATATTGCAGGGTTTTTTCCACAACCAATATCATATACGGTAGAGCCAACAGGAATTTTATCTAACCTATTAGGTAAAAAGCTTTTTAGATAATCTTGATTACCATCAATCAGGAATTTTTTTTGCAAAAACATCTCATCAAAATATTTTGATAAAGCGACTTGTTGATGAATCAACTTTCTAATTATGCTCATTAATAAAATTTCCTGTTATGGTATTTAACAAATGGGGCCGCTGCTACGCTGCTCTAGGCAAAGGGAGTTGAAACTGTCCAGCGACTACGCCACTTACCGTTAAGTCTTCATCCAATTCTTCCCATCTTAGCGCGTAGCCTCCAACTTCAATCTGAACTGCTTTAAGTTGATTTTCAGTGGCTTGACTGAGAATACGAAAACGGTCAGCAGGAAAACCAAATATCCGTCCATCGGTCAATTCGAGGTAAATAATTCGTTTTTCTGCCCAAGCACTGATGGCAAAGGGTTCTGTTTTAAAGAGGATGGTATTCATTATAGTTGTCCAGTAGAGTTTTCTTATTTTCAAATACAAGCCGTTCGATTTCACGCAAATCGTGAGGTGCTATACCGTGATTACTTGCTAAAGCAACGGATTCAAGCCAGAACTTACATTCCCCGTCGGCACAACGTACATGAATATGCGGGGGTTCATTGCCTTCATTTGAATAGAAGTGAAAACGAAAGTTTGCGATTCTTAAAATAGTTGGCATAAGCTGTAAGTGAGTTTATCTAAAATATTATTGCTCCTCTAGCCACAGCTGAAACATCAACACATCCCACAAATGGTATTGCCAATTACGCTGCCCAGATAAATGCTCTTGCCATTTTTGCCTAATGGGTGCTGGGTGAAAAAAACCTTCATTTCGTAAGCGTGTTTCATCTAATAACGCTTCCGCCCAATCCCGTAAATCATGACGTAACCAATCACCAATCGGTACGCCAAAACCCATTTTAGGTCGTTCGATTAACGCCTTAGGCACGTGGCGATATAACACTTGTCGCAATGCCCATTTGCTTTGTCCGTCACGCAGCTTTAGTGCCTGCGGCAGTTGCCAGGCAAACTCCACTACACGGTGGTCTAAAAAAGGCACACGCGTTTCTAGGGACACACCCATTGCCGCTCTATCGACTTTGGTTAAAATATCATCCGGTAAATAAGTCATGCTATCTAGTGCCATCATGCGTTGAACATCATTCAAACCCTTTAAGACTGGTAGTTCACTCACTAAGGTAGGCAATGACAGACCACCAATAACCACCGATGTAGAGTCAACCCAATGGGTAATGAAATGTGCATACAATTCATTAATAGCATTACTGGTGAGCACACCAGCCCCTTTATGCAACTTATCACCGATATTAACCGGACGCGTTGAATTATATAGGGGGATAAAACGCATTAAACGATTCCATCCATAAGGCGACACACTCGTAATATTTTTTGCTAAAAACCGTCGTAATGGCAAAGGGAGTAGAGCGATTTTATGCCACAGATTAGCCGTCATTACATAACGGTTGTAACCACAAAACAGCTCATCACCGGCATCACCTGATAATGACACCGTCACATGCTGTTTTGCCAGTTGTGAAACCAGAAACGTCGGTATTTGTGAAGAGTCTGAAAAGGGTTCATCGTAAAGCGTCGGTAAGCGGGGAATGACCGCCATTGCTTGTTCCGCAGTCACATAAAGCTCGGTATGTTCGGTGCCTAAATGCTGCGCAACGGCTTTTGCATGAACCGCTTCGTTATAGCCTTGCTCATGAAAGCCAATGGTAAACGTTTTTACGGGTTGCGTCGATTGGACTTGCATCAAAGCAACGATTAAAGAGGAATCAACGCCACCCGATAAAAAAGCCCCTAATGGCACATCAGCCATCATTTGTTGCTGTACCGCACTTTTAAGTAAACTTTCTAAGTTATCAACCGCTTGTTCAGCACTACCTACAAATGGATGGGCAACCCCTGACTCTGCAACTTGCAACGCTGACCAATATACCGATTCTTTAACTTCACGTTGCTGTAGTGATACGGTTAATAAACAACCTTGGCGTAACTTAGCAATACCGTTATAAATGGAATACGGCGCAGGGATGTAGTTATGGCGTAACTGCAAACTTAATGCACCACGATTAATGCTATTTTCAAAAGCCGGATGTGTCCGCAGCGCTTTTAATTCTGAACCAAACAAAAAAACCGCCTGTTCGCCTTGACCTTGCCAGCCGTAATACAACGGTTTTTCACCCACCCTATCGCGTCCTAACGTCAACTGCCGCGTTTGCTTATCCCAGACTGCAAAAGCAAACATGCCAATGGATTTTTTAACCGTATCTGCAATACCCCACGCATCAAAACCCGCTAATAAAGTTTCAGTATCAGAATGTCCACGCCACACGGGTGCATTACCGCTATTTTTCAGTTCAGTCCGTAATGTCAAATGATTGTAAATTTCGCCGTTAAAAGCAATCACATAACGCGCTGACCCAGAAAACATAGGCTGATGACCTGCGGGTGATAAATCGACAATGGATAAACGCCGATGCACTAGAGCGATACCTGCTGCATTGTCATGCCATATACCACTGTCATCAGGGCCACGGTGCGCAATAGTGGCGCCCATGCGCTGTAATAATTCAACAGCATTATTTTGTATAGAGGAACTTAAAAAACCTGTAAATCCACACATCAGCGATCCTTTTTCCTATTTAATTGTATTAGGCATCTTTCCATAAAGTGTAAAGTGGACCCCATTGTCCAGACAATCTTTTACCTAGTTTAAGATAGAACCCTGTTCGACCGCAGCTGGTTGGCGCTGCCCCAATTCTTCAGCGGGTGATTTTACTTCCCGTTCACTACCGAACCTGTCCACAATCTTT
>JAPLRW010000075.1 GCA_026398935.1 Methylococcales bacterium | reverse complement strand
CCGATAGACCGTTTTAATGGTTTAAAGACGCTTGCAAATCGTCTTTAAACCCATAATAATGCAGCTCTATTAACAAATACACTTATACGGTAACACTTCATGATTACAGCAGCTATTAATATTGGCATTTACACCATAGTTTTCTTTTTACTGGGAATGTATAAACCGCAGTGGCCGTTATTTTTTATGAAAAACCCCAGTAGAATCACCATCATGATTATTACGCTGGTCATGGTAATGGTCGGCGTGACGCTGTTTGGTGAAGGAACGCGTCAGAAAAAATTAGAAGCCGCATCAGTCACTGCGACCAGCGTTGTTAATCAATCGCCAACCGCTGCGATACCTGTGCCAGTACCGACTGACAAGTAATACGTCACGCCGTACCATGCATAATAGTCAACGTGAATTTTAAACAGGCATTGTTTTTATGCATCGGCTTACTATCGAGCGTTCTTATAAGGTAATAATGCAGACTAGTGATGTAAAAAAACCAGCGCTGAGCAGTTACCCTAAAGCGCTGTATGCTGTATTATAAGCCCTTTTTTCTGTATTCTTTGCGCATGATACTCGCTCAAACGATTAACGCACCCTAAACCTATCCAATACTGCAATAGCAAACACCATTATGACCCAAGGTAAACTTTTCATTATTTCAGCCCCTTCCGGTGCGGGTAAAACGAGTTTGGTTAAACAGTTGGCAACGCATACCCAGGATCTGATTGTTTCCATCTCTCACACCACTAGGCCAATGCGACCGGGTGAAGTGGAGGGGCAGGATTATTTTTTTGTTACGCATGATGACTTTTCAGCTATGCTTAAACGGCAGGCTTTTCTTGAGTATGCAGAAGTTTACGATAACTTTTATGGTACGACGCTACAGAGTGTCGAAACCTCGCTCAATAATGGTCAAGATGTCATTTTAGAGATTGATTGGCAGGGGGCAGAGTTGGTTAAAAAAATATTGCCTGATAGCGTTGCCATTTTTATCTTCCCGCCGTCTATCGCTGTTTTACAAGAGCGCTTACTGGCTCGCGGTCAAGACAGCACTGCCGTTATAACGCGACGTATGCAGAATGCCATTGCTGAAATGCGGCATTATCCCTCGTTTGATTATTTAATAGTCAATGATGATTTTCAGCGCGCGTTTCTTGAAATTCAAAGTATTATTAACGTTTATCGCCTAACGCGAGAGCGGCAGCAACACAACTTGCAAGCACTTTTAGTCAACTTGCTTACATAACTATTTCTTATACGATTAACCATTCACAGGATTTATGACGCGCTTACCATCAATAGCAATATTTACCCTTTGTACACTGATACAGCTTGTATGTATCTCAACAGCTTTCGCTGTAGATAACCGCTTGTTGTTAAAATCCTCTTCTGCGATGGTGATGGATCAATCGACAGGCGCAATTTTATATGAAAAAAACTCACACGACCGCTTGCCTATTGCGTCTATCACCAAGCTAATGACCGCCATGGTTACACTGGATGCTGCGCCGTATATGGGTAAGCAACTGGAAGTAACCGACGAGGATGTTGATACGGTTCGTCGAAGCCATTCACGCTTGCCAGTTGGTACAGCACTGTCTGTTGAAGAAATGTTACGGCTTGCCTTAATGGCCTCTGAAAATCGTGCGGCATCAGCATTATCCAGAAATTTTCCTGGAGGAAGGCTCGCGTTTGTTCATGCCATGAATTTAAAAGCCCATGCATTGGGTTTAAAGTCTACGCGTTTTCTTGACCCTACCGGGCTTAATTCATCGAACGTGTCCAGTGCGCGTGATTTGGCCAAAATGGTCGTCGCGGCGGCGAATTATCAGCTGATCAGCGCAATGACCACTACCGCAACTTATGACCAGTTAGTGGGTAATCGATGGGTTACTTTTAACAATACCAACGCCTTGGTCAAAAATGGCGAATGGCGCATTGATGTATCGAAAACCGGCTATATCAATGAGTCTGGAAAATGCTTAGTGATGCAAGCGTGGCTCAATAACCGTCCGACAGTTATTGTGTTATTAGACGCTTGGGGGCGCTATACGCCTGTGGGTGATTCCAATCGCATAAAAAAATGGGTAGACAGTGGCGCTTATAGAGAAGAGCTGTATTCTGCGGTAACAGATATGTAGAACGGTCAACGGGGCGCTTTTTTTGCAGGGTACGCTAATGTGTATCTTGTGAAACGTGTCCAATCCGCATCCTACGAGCTAAATAACCAAAAAACGACTAAATAGGTTTGACTTTGAACAGAGTATCTACAGGCTGAAAATTCGCGGTTTGCATCAGACAGTATTAAAGTTATAGTTGTGTAGGTTGGCGGTGAGGAACGAACCCCAACGGTTGTCGCTCCGAATTGTTGGGCTTCCTTACTGTCAAGTTCAGCGCCAACCTAGAAAATACCCAACATACGGGATAAGCAATTAGCGTTAAAATGGGGCGTTCGCCCAGAGGTAAAGGAATCCTTTGTGGTGGCAGGGGAGCTGGTGACGTTTTCGCTGCTGTGTAAGCTGCAAGACTGTTTGCCCTATACCTTGCTAACCGTGCAAGGGACGCGGTTGAAGCAAATACGCTTTCACTGTTATCAAAAAGCCTTGGAGCAATTGGCCAGTGGTGCTTTAAATCCGCCCATTCCGCCGGTATTTTCGCTTAAAAAGAAACGCGCCCCTGTGCCGATTAGTTTTTAAGGGTTTTTAAGGTATTTACGCTATCGCTTTTATAACCTGAAGGTCATGTATGCCCTTCAGGGTGCAAGTGCCCTTTAGGGTGAACCTAATGAATTCCCTACAAGAGGAAACACAATGAATACCCTAGAAATAACCAAAATGAGCAAAGTTGAACGGCTGCAAACAATGGAAGCCATTTGGGATTCTCTTATCCATGAAAATGCTGAGGTCGAATCCCCTGAATGGCATGGCGATGTACTTGCCGCAAGAAAAAAGAAAATTGAAGCGGGTAATGCCGAATTTCGTACTATTGAAACGCTAAGATCAAAACGGCGCAGATGAATATCAAGTACATTCAAATACTTGTCGATGCCGAAAACGATCTTGACGAGGGTCGGGCGTTTTACGGTAAGCAAGGCGAAAATATCGGTGATTATTTTTGGGATAGCCTTTTATCAGATATTGAGTCATTAGTCATTTTTGGCGGCATTCACAGCAAAAAGCTTGGGTTCTATCGCATATTATCTAAGCGCTTTCCATATGCCATTTATTATGATGTCAATGACGATACGGTTTCTGTTGTGGCAATATTGCCGATGTGAAGGAATCCCGTATGGATAACCAAGAAAATGGGCGGAAGACGCTAATTGAACACAGCTATAGAAACATCGCTTAATTTTTTGTCCCGATTACTGTTGACCTATCAGGCTAGGTCGCTGTAGTCAAAGACTGCTTTTTCGCGCATCATTATTT
>JAPLRW010000003.1:7468-8666 GCA_026398935.1 Methylococcales bacterium | reverse complement strand
GTCGGTCCTGGTGAGTCTGACACTGTAACCGGAATTTCAGAGGGAACCCGCTATCATGGTTTGGCGACAGTCTACCTAGGGCCGACGCAATTCGGATTGGCTGCTGCTGATCAACAACTGTTTTATCTTAGGGCTTTTGCAAGAACCAAACAGGAACACATTGCGTCCGAACATGGACAATGCTCAAAAAGAGGTACAGCAGGCAGCAATTGTGGCGGTAGATGGGCCTATGCCAATGCAGTCTGGGGTCGATACGTGTCAAGTTGTCCTAACCAAAAAGCCAAGATATTGCTCAATAATGTAATTCAGGATTTACCCTTAGTTTCGAGTGCTACCGACCATATACCTTATCCGAGCTTGGATGGCGATAATAACGGCATTGCAGATATTTGTGAAAAAGACATTCCATCACCCTGCCCATCGGGATCAACCTCACCGTTGAATGATGTGGTATTTCAACCTGATTTTCCGGTTCTCGCAGACCCGAATCAAGCCTCTCAAGGTCAACTGGGAAAAGCCATACCCGCCAAATCGTGTCAAAAGATAAAGTCGCTCATATTCTCTATCAATCGTCCTGATTACGCCATCGATACCCCCCCTGTTATTACTGTTGACTCTTCCGTATCCAACAGTGAAGGCTCAATATCGGAAACGCCGCCGCTTGCAGAGTTCAGTATGACGCCAGAAAAGGGTGCTGCACCTTTATCAGTCACGTTGGATGCCTCGGCATCAAAACCCGGTAATACAGGTGGCAGTATTACCAGCTACGCATGGAGTAGTTCCGATGGACAAACGGCAGTCGGAAAAACTGCGCATTTAACCTTTAAAAGTAATGGTTTAATAAATATTATCTTAACCATCACGGACAACAAAGGTAAGGTCGCTAATGAAGCGCATACTGTAGCACTTCTAAGCGATGATGATCGCATTGACCGACTGTTGGATTGGGCTGAATTGGAGGTGTCAGACCTATTTGACGAACATCAGAACTCTCAGGTGATTCTAGGTTACCGTGCCCGTTATTATCCGAATACCAACAATTATTTGGGAACAAAGGACGGACATGTTTTTGCTTACGGCACACCCTTCGGTGGCCTAATGGATTTTGGCGAATGGCGTATGTGGGAGGGGAAGGCAGGGTTAAAATAAGCCTAGGGACGGAAACGCTTCAGCCGCAGTCCGAGGGTGTTGATGACAT
>JAPLRW010000003.1:0-7443 GCA_026398935.1 Methylococcales bacterium | reverse complement strand
TACTCAGTCTATCAATCCGTTGCTTGTGGTGGTTTTACTGGCATAAAAAGTAGCCAAAAATGACATTTTTAGTCGATTTGGCTATTTCTTAACAGAAAACTAGCCGCCAGCCCAATGAATCATAGGGTGAGTAGTTACAATCGTGGCATATTTTTAATGGGTGATTGTGAAAATCCCCATATTGGACGGGCGTTCCAGCGTTCTGTTTAGTTGCTTGGTAACGTGCTTGCGGTATTGCATATGTGCTTGACTAAACGCCTTAGTGCGGGTGTGTTGGGCGTCTGGTCGCCCAACAGGTAGCCTAATAAAAGATCATCTTCTAATTGCAATAACACCCTAAAAGCATCTTGTTCTTGTTCGTTAGCGTTTGTGTATGCATTTGCTAAATAGCGTTGTAGCAGCACGTCGAGTTCCAGCGTGCCGCGTCGGCATTGCCACGTTAATTTGGCAAGGGTATTCATTTTGATGACTGTTTTTGAACCAGTAGTTTTTTGGTTTCGGCAATGGTTTTCGCAGGGTTTAAGCCTTTTGGACAGGTATCTGTGCAGTTCATAATGGTGTGGCAGCGGTAGAGTTTGAAGGCATCGTCTAATTCTTCTAAGCGCACATCGGTGTTTTCATCGCGACTATCGACCAGCCAGCGATAGGCTTGCAATAATACTGCTGGGCCTAAATATTTATCGCTATTCCACCAATAACTAGGGCAGCTGGTGGAGCAGCAGGCACACAGAACACATTCGTACAGTCCGTCCAGTTTGGCGCGCTCTTCTTTGCTTTGTAAGCGCTCTGTTGTCGCTGGTGCTGGTGTTTTGGATTCTAGCCACGGTTTGATGGATGCATATTGTTCGTAAAAATGCGTCATATCCGCAACGAGGTCTTTCACAACGGCCATGTGAGGCAAGGGGTAAATTTTGATAGTGCCGGAATAGTCCGCGATGGCTTTAGTGCAGGCCAGTGTGTTTTTGCCGTTGATATTCATGGAGCATGAGCCGCACACGCCTTCGCGGCAGGAGCGTCGGAAGGTGAGGGTGCTGTCGATGTCGTTTTTGATTTTTAAAATAGCATCCAGTACCATCGGACCACACTGATCCATATCGATCTCATAGCTATCTATGCGCGGATTTTCGCCACTATCAGGATCCCAGCGATAGACTTCAAAACGGCGTAGGTGTTTAGTCTTCGCTGCCGCTTTAAAGGTTTTACCTTTTTGCACAACTGAATTTTTAGGGAGCGCGAACTCAACCATTAGTAAACCCTCTCTTTGGGTGGGATCATCTCAACTTCGTCAGTTAAGGTATACAAGTGTACTGGGCGATAATCAATATGCACCTTACCGTCTTTTAGCCACGTTAACGTATGTTTTAACCAGTTTTCGTCATCCCGTTTAGGGAAATCTTCTCGCGCGTGACCGCCGCGACTTTCATGGCGATTACCCGCCGCATTAAGCGTGACCGTGGCTTGGCTCAGCAAGTTACTTAGTTCCAGCGTTTCCACTAGATCGGTATTCCAGATCAATGACTTATCGCTTACGCCCACGTCGTTAAATGATTGATTAATCGCTGTCATGGCCTCAATACCTTCATTGAGTGTGGACTGGGTTCTAAAGACGGCCGCGTTGGTTTGCATGGTTTTTTGCATGGAGAGGCGAATGTCGGCGGTCTTCAAGCTGCCGTTGGCATGGCGAATTTTATCAAAACGCGCAATGGCCTGATCGCACGCAGTTGACGCTAAAGGTTTTTGTGCTGTGTCAGGCTTAATAAGTTCGGTACAACGAATAGCAGCGGCACGCCCAAAGACAATCAAGTCTAACAAGGAGTTTGATCCGAGACGGTTTGCACCATGTACCGAAACACAGGCGGCTTCACCAATCGCCATTAGTCCTGGCACAACACTATCGGGGTTGCCGTCTTTTAAGGTGACGACTTCGGCTTTGTAATTGGTGGGAATGCCGCCCATGTTGTAATGCACGGTGGGTAGAATCGGGATCGGTTCTTTAGTAACGTCGATTCCCGCAAAAATACGCGCGGTTTCGGAAATGCCTGGCAAGCGTTCATGAATAATGGCAGGGTCAAGATGTTCAATATGCAAATAGGCATGATCTTTTAAAGGGCCGACGCCACGCCCTTCATTAATTTCAATGGTAATGGCACGGCTAACCACATCTCTGGAGGCTAAATCTTTAGCGACAGGGGCGTAACGTTCCATAAACCGTTCGCCTTCGGAATTGGTTAAATAGCCGCCTTCACCACGCACACCCTCGGTAATCAAGCAACCTGCGCCATAAATGCCAGTTGGATGGAATTGTACAAATTCCATATCCTGTAATGGCAAGCCTGCACGCAAGACCATGGCGTTGCCATCGCCAGTAACAGTATGCGCCGACGTGCAGGAAAAATAACTGCGTCCGTAACCACCTGTGGCCAGTACCGTTACGTGCGCTTTAAATAAATGTAATGATCCATCGTCCAGACACCACGCTAATACGCCGCGACATTCATCGCCCTCCATGATTAAATCCAGTGCGATGTATTCTACAAAAAACTCCGCATGATGTTTCAAGGCTTGCTGGTATAGCGTATGTAAGATAGCGTGACCGGTTACATCGGCAGCGGCGCAGGTGCGTTGTGCCTGGCCTTTGCCGTAGTGGGTGGTCATGCCACCAAAGGCGCGTTGGTAAATTTTACCTTCTGCTGTTCTGGAAAAAGGCACGCCATAATGTTCCAGCTCGATAACGGCAGGGATGGCTTCGCGGCACATGTATTCAATGGCATCCTGATCGCCGAGCCAGTCCGAGCCCTTAATGGTATCGTACATGTGAAAGCGCCAGTGATCTTCGCCCATATTGCCTAACGCTGCGCTAATACCGCCTTGAGCGGCAACAGTGTGGCTGCGGGTGGGGAATACTTTGGTAATACACGCGGTTTTTAAACCTTTTTCGACCATACCAAATGTGGCGCGTAAACCCGCGCCGCCCGCACCAACCACTACCACATCGTGTTCATGTTCAATGATTTTATAGCCTTCGCTCATGCGATTACCCTGCTAAGATGATTTTAGAAAGAGCGGCTAAGGCCGCGAGAGCCAATAGGCCAAAAACAGTATTGACGGCTCGAATAGACCACAATTGAACGGTTGGCTGCGGTACATAGTCTTCAATGACCACTTGCACACCTAAAGCTGCGTGATAAAAAACCAGGATTACCCAGGCTATTAGTGCGGCAGCATTTAGGGGGACTGTTAGCCAGTTCAGGGTGGATTGATAAGGCGCGGTAGCGAGTAAATTAAGCAGAATAATCAACCAGTAGCTCAAGGGAATCAGTAATACCGCGGTAATTCGCTGCAATAACCAATGTCCTGTTGCATTACCCCCGCTTACTTTTGAAAGTGTTGATCTAACATCCATAAAAACTCCGGTTTGTAGAGCAATAACAACGTCATGAAGGTGAGTAATAATGAAGCTAGTAATTCATACACGGCATATTGCTGCAAGGTGTGTTTATCAAAACTTTTACCTGCATCCCAGATAAGGTGTCTGACACCATGACACAGATGAAAAAATAAGGCATAGATAAAGCCCCAATAGACCAGTTTTGCAGGCCAGTATTGCATAAATTGTTGTAGCGTAGCGTAAGACTCCGCGCCAAGGGAAACCATGACAAGCATATAAACGATGCAGAGCAGACCAGCGGACAGTGCTACGCCAGTGATACGGTGCGTGATGGAAATAAGCCCGGTTAGTGGGAGTTTATAGACTTGCAGATGGGGGGAAAGTGGTCGATTTGAGTTCATAGTCAGATGATTATCAAGGGATAACAATTGCTAATGGCGCTAAATATTAAAAGCATGTGCTCTAAACCGTTAGGTTGGGTTTGCGTGCTGTGTTAATAAATCTCAGATTCGGTTCTTAACGATTAAATGCGTTAACGTTCAGGAAACAAAAATACTATTTACAAGAATATTTTGTTTTAAAAAACAGGAGGATATGCGATACTAACGCATGGTGCCGGGGAGAGGACTTGAACCTCCACAGGGTTACCCCTACTAGCACCTGAAGCTAGCGTGTCTACCAATTTCACCACCTCGGCTGAGGATGCTATAATAGCAAAATGAATGCGAATTGTACTGACTCAACTCGGCCTTGTCAAATCAGTATTTTTCTTCTCTAAACCAGATGCCGCTTATGACTGAAACGAATAATAGTGCAATGACCCCCCTCTTTAACCTAACTTTACAAGGAACACAATGACATTGAAGTCCAAAAAAAATGTTGATTTTAGTTCAACGCAAGATCCCTTCGCGCAACGCGAAGCAGAAAAATATGATAACCCCATTCCTAGTCGCGAGTTAATTATACAGTTGCTGGAGCAGGTGGGTGAGCCCTTGCTGCGCAAGCAAATCGCTGATAACTTTGCCTTGGTTAATGAAGATCAATTAGAAGCGTTACGCCGCCGATTGCGAGCTATGGAACGCGATGGACAATTACTGTTTAATCGTCGGCAAAAATACTGTTTGGTCAACAATAAAGACCTGATTGCCGGACGCATTTTGGGACATGCCGATGGTTTTGGCTTTATTAAGCCGGACGATGGTTCGGATGATTTATTTTTATCGCCGCGTGAAATGAAGGCTGTATTTCATAATGATCGTGCCATTGTGCGAGTGGCCGGCTTAGATAGAAAAGGGCGTCGCGAAGGCGCAGTGGTTGAAATTCTGGAAAGAAATACCCACCAAATTGTGGGGCGATTATTTGTTGAAAAAGGCTTTTCTTATGTCGTACCCGATAATAAAAATATTGCCCATGATATTTTAATTCCCAAGGGAGAAGAGGGTAAGGCCAAGAAAGGTCAGATTGTCGTGGTTGAAATTATTGAACAGCCCAGCAGTCGTTGCCAGCCGATTGGTAAAGTGGTTGAAATTCTCGGTGCGCACATGGCTCCGGGCATGGAAATAGAAATGGCGATTCGTTCGCATGAATTACCTAATCAATGGCCCGCTACTTTATTAAAAGAAATTGCATCGTTAAGTCCTGAGGTGCCGGAAGCCGCTAAACAAGATCGTGTTGATTTACGTAAAACACCGTTAGTTACTATTGATGGTGAAGATGCGCGGGATTTTGATGATGCGGTGTATGCGCAAAAAACACCCAAAGGCTGGAAGCTACTGGTCGCGATTGCCGATGTTTCACATTATGTTGCCGTCAATAGCGCCTTAGATCTGGAAGCCAAAAATCGCAGCACCTCGGTATATTTTCCTGAGCAGGTTATTCCTATGCTGCCGGAAATATTGTCGAATGGCTTATGCTCAATTAATCCGCAGGTTGACCGTTTGTGTATGGTGTGTGAACTAACGATCAGTGACGCTGGCGATGTGTCGCGGACGCGGTTTTTTGAAGCGGTGATGCGCTCTCATGCGCGTATGACTTACACGGATGTCGCTAAAATACTGGTTGATGGCGATAAGCCATTGGCTAAAAAATATGCCGAGGTGTTGCCGCATCTTCAGCAGTTGCATGCGCTGTACAAAGTTATGCGCGTTAAACGTGATGAGCGCGGCGCTATGGATTTCGATACACTGGAAACTAAAATTGTTTTTGGTGAAAATCGTAAAATTGAGCAAATTGTGCCCGTACAGCGTAATGACGCGCATAAATTAATTGAAGAATTTATGATTACCGCGAATATGGCGGCGGCGCGGTATTTAAACCGTAAAAAAATGCCTCGGCTGTTGCGGGTACATGAAGGGCCGGGTGAAGAAAAACTATTAGCACTGCGTACGTTTTTAAGTGAAGCCGGATTGCATTTGGGCGGTGGCGCAAAACCAACGCCGCTGGATTATATGCATATCGTCAACTCGGTTAAAGACCGACCAGATGCGCATTTAATACAAACGGTGCTGTTACGCTCAATGTCCCAAGCTGTTTATAGTCCAGAAGCCAAAGGGCACTTTGGTTTGGCTTTGGATGCTTATGCGCATTTTACCTCGCCTATTCGTCGTTACCCTGATTTACTGGTACACCGTGCGATTCGGCATTGTTTACAGAAAAAACCGCCGGAAAGCTTCTGTTATGGCTTTCCCGACATGGTGATATTGGGCGAACATTGTTCGGCCAATGAGCGGCGTGCCGATGATGCTACGCGTGATGTAGTCAGTTGGTTAAAATGCGAATACATGCTGGATAAAGTGGGGGAGGACTTTAGTGGCATCATTTCTGCTGTCACGGGTTTTGGTTTTTTTGTTGAGTTACAGGATATTTATGTCGAAGGCTTAGTGCATATTTCCAATTTACCGCAAGACTATTTCCATTTTGATCCTATTTCTCGCCAGTTAAAAGGTGAGCGCACCAATAAAGTTTATCGCTTGGGTGATCGTGTCGATGTGACCGTGGCACGAGTTGATTTAGATGAAAAGAAAATTGATTTTCAGTTGCAAGTCAAAAAAGCTGAAGTAGCACCTAAACCTAAAAAAAGACGTCGTAAAAAATGAAAGCATCCCGTATATTTGGTATCCACTCTGTGCAAGCAGCCTTAGAGTATTCTCCACAAAAAATTCAACACGCGTGGGTTGATTTGCAACGGCATGATGCCCGTTTAAAACAGTTATCCAGTGAGATACAAGCGTTAGGCATTGAGCCGGAGTTGGTTGACCGCAAAAAATTAGACCGGTTAGCGGATGGAAAAAATCACCAAGGCATCGTCGTTACGGTTGAAATGCCCGCTGAATTAACCGAAGTCGATTTAAAAGATGCGCTGCTTTATATTGAAGGTGTGCCGTTATTCTTAGTGCTTGATCATGTACAAGATCCGCATAATTTGGGTGCATGTTTACGTTCCGCTGATGCAGCGGGTGCGCATGGCATCATTATCACTAAAGATAACGCCGTTGGAATTACGCCTACCGTTTGCAAAGTGGCGAGTGGTGCTGCTGAAACCGTACCGATTTATCAAGTCACTAACCTTGCCCGCACCCTGCGTTGGCTTAAAGAGCAAGGGCTTTGGGTGATTGGTGCGGCAGATAGCGCACCACAAAGCTTGTATTCGGTCGATTTTAATATTCCGTTAGCATTAGTGGTTGGCGCGGAAGAAAAAGGCTTGCGTCGTTTAACGCAGGAGCAATGTGATGTATTGGTCAGTCTGCCGATGCTGGGGCAGGTCGAAAGCCTTAACTTGTCGGTTGCCACTGGCGTTTTGCTGTACGAAGTGGTTAGGCAGCGATTAGGTGTTAAAGCGGTATAGGTTTTTGAGCAACATATTTTTTCCTATTGATACTGTCGGGTTGCGGTCTGACAGTATCGTTGCTACGCCGTAGTTTGATAAAGAGGGGCGTTGAGTTTTAGTCCCTCTATACTATCGCCCCGCCGTTAGTATGGTTTTGGGTGTATAAAACCATCAGTCTGTTGCCACCGCAAGATTTTTATTGCGTATCCATTCACTCCACGATCCAGCG
>JAPLRW010000117.1 GCA_026398935.1 Methylococcales bacterium | reverse complement strand
ATTTAATGCTTTAACTGATTTGTTGCGATGGAATCCTAGTGTTACAGACCATCGTTCGTGATTATCCTCTTTTATTAATTCAATTTCTTCAAGCGCCAGTGCTTCAGGGCTATCATCTTCGTAAAGTTCTTTAATTTTTTCTTTTGCCGCTTGCACGGCTTCTTTGATGGTTATAGCCGTCATTTTAATGCGCCTGTAATTAAATTATTAGGGGGTATTGCGTTCCCATGTACTACAACATGGGAACGCGTGAGTATTTAAGCGGGGTAGATGTCAAGTTCCGCATATTCATAACCAGGTTGGGCGGTTATTTGCACCGCTAAAAAATCACCCTGTATAGTTGGCGCTTTGAGAATAAGCACGGGGCGTTTTTTATTGGCGGAAAGGTCGGTAAATGGAAAAGGTAGCAAGACAACATCAGATCGCTGGTACATCATTCCATACCTCATCTTCAGCATTATCCCAGTCTGCAAGCGAAGAAGCCTGCGCAAGCATAAGGTTGTGCCACTCAGGCCTTTCTTCCCGCTGGCGCAAAAATAATGCAAAATCCAAAACTTCCTGAACCATAGGCTCAGGTAAAGGTTGGATAGCTTGATACACTTGTTCTGCAAGATTCATAATTGACCTCAAATAATGTTAATAACGCCTAACAATTTTAATGTGCCATTTTAGCCTGCTTAACCATAAATATTTTTTAAGGGATGTTTTATTCAGCATAATGAGAAGCTAAGCCGCAATCCCATTATGCCGCAATAACGCATCAATCTCCGGCTCACGCCCCCGAAAGTTTTTAAACAACTGCATCGCATCCTGACTGCCACCCATTTCTAGGATGTTGGTCAAAAAAGCATGGCCGGTTTCGGCATCAAAAATACCGTTTTCTTCAAATAAGGCGAAGGCATCGCTGGATAAGACTTCTGCCCATTTGTAGCTGTAATAGCCTGCGGCGTAACCGCCTGCAAAAATATGTGAATAGCTGTGTGCAAAGCGATTAAAGGCAGGCGGGATCAGCACGGAAACCTGTTGTCTGACCTCACTTAAGGTTTCATAAATACGTGCGCCGACTGCTGGGTCGTAGTTTTGGTGGATTTTAAAGTCGAATAAGCTGAATTCAATTTGTCTGACCATGATCATGCCTGCTTGAAAGTTTTTAGCCGCGAGCATTTTGTTGAACAAGGCTTCCGGTAACGCTTCGCCTGTTTGATAATGGCCAGCAATCAGGTTTAAGGCTTCCTGTTCCCAGCACCAGTTTTCCATGAATTGACTGGGTAATTCGACCGCATCCCACGCCACGCCATTAATGCCTGATACGCTTAAGTGGTCAATTTGGGTCAACATATGATGTAAACCATGTCCAAATTCATGGAAAAGGGTGGTGACTTCATCATGGGTCAAGAGCGCTGGGTCTGTACCGGTCGGTGGCGTAAAGTTACAGATTAAATAGGCGACGGGTATTTGTACAGTATCGTCAATTTTGCGGCGACCAACGCAATCATCCATCCATGCACCGCCGCGTTTTTTCGCCCGTGCATAGAGGTCTATGTAAAATTGACCGCGTAAGTTACCCGCTTGGTCATGAATGGCAAAAAATTGTGCGTCCGCATGCCAGCGATCAAAATCCTGAATTTCGGTGATCTTTAGGCCGTACAGTTTATTGACGATGCTAAACATGCCGGGCAAGACACGGCTAATGGGGAAGTAAGTTTTAACGATTTCTTGCGATAATTGATAACAATGCTGGCGCATTTTCTCTGAATAGTAGGTTGTGTCCCAAGCCTGTAAGGCTTCAATACCCTGTTCGTTACGCGCAAAGTCTTGTAAATCTTTAAGGTCTTGGCGGGCTTGCGGTAAGGATTTTTTGGCAAGATCTTCCAAGAAAGTAACGACATCACTGGGTTTGTCGGCCATTTTGGTGGCTAAGGACAATTCGGCATAGTTGTTAAAACCCAATAATTGGGCTTTTTCATGCCGTAATGCTAAGGTCTGTTGCATGATGTCGGTATTATCCCAACGTCCTGCATAAGGGCCTTGATCTGAGGCGCGCGTTACAAATGCAGTGTAGACTTCTTGGCGTAATTCACGGTTATCGGCATAGGTCATTACCGCGAGGTAAGAGGGGAATTGCAGGGTAATTAACCAGCCGTCTTGGTCGATTTCAGTGGCTGCTTGCTGGGCGCTGGCTAAAGCGCTATCCGGCAAGCCTTTTAATTCATCCGCGTTAGTGATGTGTTTGCTCCATGCATTGGTGGCATCCAGCAGGTTTTCTTCGTACTTACTGGCGAGCTTGGACAGCTCCAGACTAATGTCTTTGTAACGATTTTGTTTAGCGGTATCCAAATCAATGCCGGAGAGTTTGAAGTCGCGTAAGGCATTGTTAATGGCTTTTTGTTGCCCAATATCAAACGTTTTAAACTCAGGACTGGCTGCAATGGCTTGATAGGCTTTAAATAAGGGCGCATTTTGTCCCATTTCGGTACTGTATTCGCTGAGCTTTGGTAAGCAGGCGTTGTAGGCATCCCGTAATGCGTCACTGTTGAGTGTGGAATTAAGGTGGCTAACGGGCGACCAGGCTTTATTTAAACGGTTTTCGGCATTTTCTATAGGTTCAACGAGATTTTTCCATGTATAAACCGTGTTGGCCTTAAGGCAGTTCGCCACGACCTCGCGAGCATCGTTGAGCAGTTGCGTTATCGCGGGTTCGATGTGTTCGGGTTTGATTTTGGAAAATTGCGGTAATGTGCTGTTGCTTAAAAGTGGATTAGTCATAAAATAATTTTTTAATTAATGGTAGGCGTTGCTCTGTGCAGCGTAAAGTAAGGCTTAAAGACGCGTGGGTCTTATGGCTACAATATGCCATGCTTGGTCTTTATGATCAAGACAGTACGCTCATCGCAGCATTGATGCGCTGTTTTGCCTTCTGCAAGACGGCCAATGAAAAGTCAGGGCTTAATTTGCCGTTATTGAGTTTGCTGTAAGCCGGTATAGAGTTTATGTAGGGCAGTTCCTTTGCTTTTTCTGTGCCAATATAACTGTGCCATTTTGCTAAAATAACAATATCAATGAGCTGTATTGTTTCCCCACTGTCATGGAACCAGTTTTCGGCATCATAAGGTATTTCTGTGAGTTCTTCAGAAAAGCCCAGTGTATTCAACACCATTCTGCCGACGGGTGCGCGCAGATAAGGAATGGTGTCCATGACTTGTTGAAAGTTTAACTGTTCGTCGGGGTGTTGTTCTGCAAAATGCAGCAATGGAATGATGCCAATATCGTTAATCAGTCCGGCAAGTAAGGCTTCTTCAGGGTTAATTCCCGTCACCTCTTCAGCCAAGACGAAACATAAACTGGAAACCAGTAGGCTTTGTTTCCACGCGTTTTGCATTTGTATTAAAATCTGTTTGTTGTTGCAGTGGAACAGTTGCTTTAAATTGATGCCTATTACTAAGCTGCGCGTTGCATTGAGTCCCAAGCGCGTAACCGCATCGTGACAGTTCTTAATGGGGTTCATGGGTGCATAAAGCGCGCTATTGGCCACTTGAATCAGTTTGGTCATAATCGCCGGATCAATTTGAATAATATCAACGGCTTCCCGGATACTAATATCATCCTCCTGCATGGCATTTCTTAATTTGATGGCGACCGTTGGTAACGAAGGCAGTTGTAAGGTATTTTTGTGATACGCTTGTGCGAAACGAATAAAAAATTGATTCTGGTTGAGATTCATCGGTAATTTGATGTCAATCAGCGTGCCCTGCTTGGCTTTTTCTTCGGTGTATTGCGTCCATAATTGCGCAACGTCATGTGTGATGGTCATAATATCAACCGTGGTTTTTGCAATGGCAGTGGCACCAAATACTTTAGCGCTATTGAGCGGTAAGTAAGCCAGTCCTGTGTCGGCGGTTATCTCATAACTGGCTGGCGGTAGGGTTTGCGCGGGAATGGATAAGTCGTAATTGTCATCGGTATCAGGATGTAATTCAATACTACCATTAAGTAAATAGTAAACCGCATCCGCCACGCTGCCATGCAAAAAAACCACTGATCCTGCACTGTAGCGCAAGGTTTTATGTAAAAGCTTGTCCTGATAATCTTTATCCAGATCGTTGAATGGCGTGAATTTTTGCAAGACGTCTAGCGGTTGGTGGGTTTTTTTTTGCCCAATCGGTGGTGTGCAGTGCAAGCCGACTTTTAACGGATGATTTTTTTTGGGTGATAGGGGAGAGGTTACGGCATTCTCCAGGATGATAGACACATTTTCAGAGGTTTTTTTTTCGCGCTTCAGGAGTGTATTGAGCCATTCTTTCATAATAGTCAGACCAAAAAATGCAGTGTGTTAAGGGGGTATTGCCTTTTTACGGCGTGTCGTTAATTGCTTACGTTACTCGCTATGTCAAGTGAGCAGTGTGATGCGTTTAATTATAGCTGTAGTTTGTAAATAGCTTGTATCATTCTATTCGGGTACTCTGTTTTGGTCGATCTTCTTTAAGGGTGCTTTATTGATTCATCGTATTAGAGTAACCATGTGCCAAAGTAGAGGTTTACTAAACGATGATTGGGTTAAAATGGGTAACAGTCCTTTACGTTTAAAAAATAATGAATCAAAAAAAACGTTTAATCATTGCTATGACGGGCGCTACGGGCGCTGTTTATGGTGTGCGCATGTTACAGGTTTTACGGGAGCAATCCGATTGGGAATCACATCTGGTGATTTCATCATCGGGATTGGTTAATTTGAAGCATGAAATGGATATTAGCCGAGCTACTTTATACGCATTGGCGGATGTTGTTCATGGTATTGATGATATTGCGGCCAGTATTGCCAGTGGCAGTTTTAAAACAGAAGGTATAATTATTGCGCCCTGTTCAATGAAAACCTTAGCAGCGGTGGCGCATGGGTTTGGGGATAATTTGATTTCTCGCGGAGCGGATGTGGCGTTAAAAGAGCGGCGGCGCGTGGTATTGATGCCGCGTGAGACACCTTTGCATTTAGGGCACATCAGAAACATGGCGGCAGTAACGGAAATGGGCGGCATTATTTTTCCGCCCATGCCGGTTTTTTATCATAAAACAAATACTATAGCGGCGATGGTTGATGAAACAGTGGGGCGGGTATTGGATATGTTTGGGGTTGATGTGTCGAATTTATATGAGCCTTGGAATGGATTAGGATGACGTGATTTATCCTCTCTTCAGTGTTGAATGAGCACACAATAGATGTTATTGAGCGCATTTAGTGTAAAATTACTGGTTGATGTTACTATTAGGATGATCATGTTAGAGATTTATAAACAAATTAGCCCGTATTATCATGCGCTACGCTTACTCATCGCGCGTGATTTATCTAATCGGTATAAGGGAACAGTGCTGGGTTTGGTCTGGTTGTTTTTACAACCGATTTTAATGGTCATTGTGTATTCATTTGTTTTTTCCGTCATTATGAAGGTAAGAATACCCGGTGGATTAGATAATTCTTATTATTTTGCTGTGTACCTCATGTCGGCTTTAATGCCCTTTATGGCTTTTCAGGAATCCATCACCACGGCGAGCTCTACTTTATTTGCTAACGCGGCTTTGTTACAGCGCTCAACGTTACCGCCCATCTTGTTTCCGCTAGTGCCCATTCTGTCAACGGTCGTTACTGAGCTAATTTCTTTGGTTATCATCGTTATTGCGGCGGCTATCTTGTTAGATCACGTCTCTTCTTGTTTATATCTTTTGCCGTTACTGGTATTGGTCAGATTAATCATTAGTCTGGGTTTGGGCTATTTGGTAGCGATATTATCCGTGTTTATTCAGGATTTACGGCAAGCGCTGGGTTTTTTACTGACCTTGTTAATGTTCTTGACGCCCATTGTGTATCCAATAGAAATGGCACCCGAAGAATTTGCGGTGATGAACGATTTTAATCCGTTTTACCATTTGCTCGACGCGTATCGTGGGGTAATTTTAAGAGATGAATCGCCTAACGCTGGTTTTTATTGGGTAGCGGCTTTATCCTTCGGTTTGTTATATTTTGGGATTGTTTTTTTCCAGAAAAGTATTGTTAAAGCTAAGGATTTTGTATGAGTGCGGTTATTGCTAATGGACTGGGGAAAGTATATCAACGTTATGCCAAGCCGATTGATAGCTTAAAGGAATTGTGGTTTAAAGAACAATACCATGAAGAATTTTGGGCGTTGCGAGACGTGAGTTTTCGTTGTGAGCCGGGTGAAGTGTTTGGTGTGGTCGGCGATAACGGTGCCGGAAAAAGTACGTTATTAAAGCTATTAGCCGGGACGATGCAACAATCGCACGGTGAATTAGTTGTTAATGGCCGCGTATCGGCTATTTTAGAATTGGGTTCTGGTTTTCATCCTGAGTATACCGGTCTTGAAAATATTAAATTAGGCTGCGCGCTATTGGGCTTGAATGAGCAACAGACGCTGGAAAAAATCCCGGAAATTATTGATTTCTCTGAATTAGGCGATTTTGTTAAGCAGCCAGTGAAGTCCTATTCCTCAGGAATGTTTGTACGCTTGGCGTTTGCGGTGGTGACGTCTGTAGATCCTGATGTACTGGTTGTTGATGAGGCTTTGTCTGTTGGTGATCAGCATTTCCAGAAAAAAAGTATGGATCGCATGATGGCGTTTAAGGATCAAGGTAAATCGCTTATTTTTTGTTCGCACAGTTTGTACCATGTAAAAGAGTTGTGTAAGCGCGCTATCTGGCTGGATAAAGGCATTGTGAAAATGCAAGGTACCAGCGGCGAGGTCATTGATTGTTATAATGATCATGTGCGTCAGCAAAATCGGGTTTCCGTACCTGTTTCTGTTTCAGCCACGGCAACGACCACTAAGACAAAAGATACGCCTGTTGCCGAATCTACCGATAGCAGTACCTTGACAGCGCATTTGACTGAAGCGACCTTGTTAGATGTGACGGTCGATATTAACAGTAAGCCGCTGTATAGAACGGGCGATCGTTTTGCGGTAAAAGTCTTAGCGCACGTTGAGCGATCAATCGCCTTAGACGACGTGCATATTGGTATTATTATCAAGCGCAATGATGATGTGCAATGTTTTGGTGTTAGTACCGTACTGGACGGTAAACAGTTGTTTCATGTCAAGGATCGTCAGTTTGGGGTGATGTATGAAATACAACACTTGGATCTATTGTCAGGTCAGTATAGTCTGGAAATATGGCTGATTGATTCGACCAGTGTGCATGTTTACGATTCAATGCAGAGTTGCTGTGAATTTAGGGTGAGTCAACCGAATACCGAGGTAGGCGTCGCGTATTTTGAACATAAATGGCTAGCGCCTGTATAACATTACGTTTTTAGTATTGTGATGAAGCTTTGGTTTAAATACCGTATTTTACTCCCCTGTCTTAGCGTTTTGCCGCAACGATTAGCGTATCGGCTGGTGAGTTTTTCGGCACGTTTCGTGGCGGAAGAACATTTAGCGGATACAGCCGTTATTCAGCAACAAATGCAGCGTGTATTTGAAGATAAATCCGCGGCCGATATTGCGCAGGCATCGGATTATTTTTTGGGGCTGATTGAGCGAGAAGCCTTAGATACGTTTTTCTTTAAGCGCTTGCATTCTGTTCGCCAAATTGATCAGTTTGTGCGCTTGGAAAATTTTGATATTGTCTTGGACGCGCGTGCGCGTGGTCAGCGGGTTATTATTAGCAGTGGTCATTTTGGGCGCTTTTGGATGGCCGGGGTTGGCATGCAAGCGCACGGCGTTTCGGTGGGTACGATTACCCGCGACGGTGGAGATTTTAATGAACATGGCTTACCAGAACAGGAATATCAATACCGACTGAAAAAATTGCGCTGGTTACAGGCTTGTTTTAGAGGCCCTTTTTTGGTAGAAGGGGATGCGATTCGGCCTGTGTATCGCGCGTTAGATGAACATGTTATGGCTTTATTTATTGATGTTCCTTATCTGGACGATAAAAATGGTTGTATAAGTCTACCCTTTTTAGGGAAAATGGCGCGATTCCCCTTGGGCGCGGCGCGAATTGCAAAACGCTCAAACGCGATTATCGTGCCTTTTTATGTATTTGAATCAAGGGCGGGGTTATGCGCGCGTTTTTATGAGCCTATTGTCACCGCTGACTTAACCGATGCTGAAATTATGCAACGCTTAGTTGCATTGCTGGAAGCACAAATAATGGCTTATCCTGAACAATGGTGGTTGTGGCAAGCTTTACCACTGCTTTGGCAGGCTTAAATAAATATTGATGGCGTGGTAGAAAAGTGGCGCAATAGATGCTTTGATTACGCGGGCTTTTTACTTGACTGAATGTGCGCCTCAATGGGGTATTGATGAAGCTTATAGGCTTTCAATGCACCTGAAATGTTAAAAATCTAAACTTTGTCAGTACTGAAAATAGTTACGAATTGACTGTCTAATCGATGAAAAATAAATACGAATTTAAATTAAATACCGCCGAAGTGAATGATTCGCATATGGGTTTGGCGCGCCGGATTAATGCGGGTGAGCGAATTTTAGAGCTGGGCTGCTCCAGTGGCTACTTGTCGCGTTTCTTAAAACAGGATCTTGGTTGTTCTGTGGTGGGCGTGGATATTGATAGTGATGCCTTAAAAGAGGCCGCTGCATTTTGTGACAAAGCTATCGTGGCTGACTTGGATGATAGTGCGTGGTTGGAAAAAATCGCTCACGATAAATTTGATACGATTTTGTGTGCTGATGTTTTGGAGCATCTTAAAAATCCGGCTATGGTGTTGGCTAATTTGAAGCCTTTTTTGAAAGCCAATGGCCGTGTGTTGGCGTCTATTCCTAACGTGGCACATGCGTCAGTGCGTTTGGAATTGTTACAGGGGCATTTTGATTATGAGCGATTGGGGATTTTGGACGATACCCATTTGCATTTCTACACCTTGGACGGCTGTGTGTCTATGCTTATGCAGGCGGGTTTCCTGTGCCGCGATGTTGCATACAGTATTCATGATATAGCGGATGAAGTCATTGATGGCTGTTTGCAAACGGTCGGTATGCAAATTTCAGCGCAGGGTAGACAGCGTTTTCACGCGCCCGACGCGACGGCCTTTCAGTTTATTATCGAAGCTTTTCCGGTAGCAGAGGCACTGTTAAAACATAAACCTCCGGTTTTATCGCCAAAACCCTTGGTCAGTTCCGGTGCTTTTTATAATCATAAACAAGAGATTATTGAAGGCTTAGAAACGCAGCTCGAGTTACTTGAGAAAGATCGAAGTATTTTTCGCAATGAAAGAGATGCCTTGTTGGTGCATACTAAAAATCATCTTGATAATATTGATGCACTAAAGAGTCAACTGCTTGCGCGTGAACGCGAGCGGGACGCGGAAAAAATACATAAT
Source organism: Methylococcales bacterium (assembly GCA_026398935.1). GTDB lineage: Bacteria > Pseudomonadota > Gammaproteobacteria > Methylococcales > Methylomonadaceae > SXIZ01. Next base: position 16,096 of record JAPLRW010000117.1, on the reverse strand, counting down.
AAAAATCATGAAGATAATATTAAAGCATTTGAGCGAAAAGCGTTGGCGCTTGAGCGTGAGTTAAGTGCAGAACGTATTCATAATAAAAATCATGAAATTAGTATTAAAGAGTTTGAGCTAAAAGTAGCGGTACTTGAACAACAGCGCAATGCAGAAAAAGTACACAATACCAATCACCTAAAAAGTATTCAGGCGTTTGAGCAGAAAGTGGTCGCGCTTGAGAAAGAGCGTGACGCAGAGAGGGTTCACAATCAAAATCATGTAAAAAATAGCCAAGCCTTTGAGATAAAAGTAGCTGCACTTGAGCAAGTCGTGGACAGACTGAAGAATGAGCGTGATGCAGAAAAAGTACATAATGTTAATCACCTGAAAAGTATTCAAGCGTTTGAGCAGAAAGTGGTGGCGCTAGAGAAAGAGCGTGATGCAGAAAAAGTACATAATGTTAATCACCTGAAAAGTATTCAAGCGTTTGAGCAGAAAGTGGGTATTCAAGCGTTTGAGCAGAAAGTGGTGGCGCTAGAGAAAGAGCGTGATGCAGAGAAGGTTCATAATCAAAATCATGTAAAAAATAGCAAGGCTTTCGAGATAAAAGTCGCGGCACTTGAGCAGTCTGTAGACATACTGAAGAAAGAGCGTGATGCAGAAAAAGTACATAATGCTAACCACCTGAAAAGTATTCAAGCCTTCGAGCAAAAAGTTATAGCGCTTGAGAAAGAGCGTGATGCAGAAAAAGTTCACAATCAAAATCATGTTCACGCGATTGCCGAATGGGTTAAAACGGCGCGAATTTTGGACGAAAAATTATTTGAGTTAACCTTGCAGGTTGAAAATTTAACGCTGGCGAATCAGCATATTAGTGCGACTGTCGGCCATTCCAATGCTGAAATTGATGCTTTACAGGCGCATGCTCATCATGTACGTGGTGAGGTGGCTCGCTTGGAAGGCGTGTTACAGCGCGTACATCAAAAAGCCAGTTATCGAACCATTCGCTTTATTAAAGATTCTCCACAAACTTTAGCTCGTACCTTTAAAAGAACGAAACGGGTGTCATTACCAGAGAGTGTTTCTCCTATTGAAACAGCGGTTGTTGAGCAATATAACGGGCACGATTATACGGCGTGGTTAGCACGGTATGGTGATATATCACATGACTTGCTTAATTATCAGGCGACATTAAAAACGTGGAAAAATACGCCAAAAATCGCTATTTTAATGCCCACCTACAATCCCACTCAAGCTTGTTTGGAAGCGGCTATTGAATCAGTTTTGGCGCAGATTTACCCTTTTTGGGAATTGTGTATTGCAGATGATGCCTCATCGGAACCACATGTGAAAAGCGTTATTCAACGGTATGCTGCGGCGGAGCAACGTATAAAAACGGTTTTTAGAACGGAGAATGGGCATATATCCATTGCCTCTAATAGCGCGCTAGAATTAGTAAGTGCTGATTATGTAGCACTGATGGATCATGACGATGCTTTAACGCCTGATGCGCTGTATTGGGTTGCTAAAACCATTAATGATTACCCCGATGTACAGTTAATCTATTCGGATGAAGATAAGCTTAATGTCCATGGTGAGCGTTACGGGGCTTATTTTAAGCCGGACTGGAATCCTGAACTATTCATGTCGCATAATTTCATTTGTCATCTTGGGGTGTATAAAACCTCTAAAATACGCGAGTTAGGCGGATTTGATCCAGCATTTGATGGCGCTCAGGATTACAATTTAGCCTTGCGGTATGTCGCAACTATTAGCGACCATGACATTAAGCACATTCCGCGTATTTTATACCATTGGCGGGCAACGCCTGGCAGTACCGCAAACGGCATTCATGAAAAACCCTATGCCGAACCGTTAATTCGTAAAGCAGTTGAGCAGGCATTAGCCGCTAAAGGCGTGGCAGCAGAAGTTACTGCGCATGCACTGTTACCGGGCGCATTGCGGGTGCGTTATACCTTACCAAAACGTTTGCCGCTGGTGAGTATTGTGATTCCAACGCGTAACGGGTTTTCGTTACTGAAGCGTTGCGTAGAAAGTATTTTGACGAAAACAGATTATGCTAATATTGAAATCATCATTATTGATAATGGTAGCGATGATTGGATTGCACAACGGTATCTCGCGTATTTAGAAGCCGATCAACGCATTACGGTGTTGCGTGATGACAGCCCATTTAATTATGCAGCGTTAAATAATAAAGCCGTAGCGCTTGCCAAAGGTGAGCTTGTTGCATTATTGAATAATGACTTAGAAGTCATTAATGACGATTGGCTTAGCGAAATGGTGAGTTATGCGCTACAACCTGGCGTGGGTGCTGTAGGTGCTAAGCTGTATTACCCTAATGATCTTATTCAGCACGCTGGTGTCATTGTTGGTTTAGGTGGCGTTGCCGGTCATTCGCACAAACATTTTCCGCGTGATAATCCGGGCTACTGTGGTCGTTTATTTTTAACGCAAAATTTGTCAGCCGTAACGGCCGCTTGTTTAGTGCTCAAAAAATCCGTATTTGATCAAGTGGGTGGCTTTGACGCGGTGCATTTATCCGTTGCGTTTAATGATGTCGATTTATGCTTACGGATTCAGGAGGCGGGTTTCTGGAATGTGTGGACACCGTATGCTGAATTGTATCATTATGAATCAGCAACGAGAGGCTATGAAGACACGCCTGAAAAGCAAGCACGCTTTACGAGTGAAGTGGAGTATATGAAAAAACGTTGGGGCGAGGGCTTGTTAATCGATCCAGCGTACAATCCTAATTTGACCTTGGACAGAGAAGATTTTTCATTTTCTTTCCCGCCTAGGGTTTAGTTTGCTGCTTTGGTGATGGTAGATAGCTTAAGTATATCGTTAGTTATTTATTATCCTGACGAAAAACTGCTACAACAAACGTTACAGACACTTTTTGCTGCAGCAGCGAAAGCCACATCCGCAGGCTTGCTGGACGGTTTCTTTTTAACTGTTGTTGATAATAGTGAGCATTCGTTTGGTGTTGAGCAGGGAAAGGAGCGGACTTATACGCCGTTAATTTATTCAGCTTGGGGTGACGGTGATGTAGGGGTGCTTACGCCGGGGAATGTCGGGTATGGAGCGGGTCATAATCGTGCTATCCATTCGCGTTGTGAGGCGTTTCATTTAGTGATTAATCCCGATGTTACGCTGCATGAGGATGCTATTATTGAATGTATTAAGTATCTTCAACAGCATCCACAGGTGGGGTTGATTACGCCGCTTTGTCAACGTCTTGATGGTAGTCAAGAATTTCTATGTAAAGCTTATCCTTCTGTGTGGGTGTTGTTATTAAGAGGGTTTGCCCCCAGTTTTGTTAAACGGTATTTTCATCAGTCACTGTCCGCGTATGATTTGAGTAATCAAAGCAATGATAATCGACACGATGTTTTAATTGCCAGTGGTTGCTTTATGTTTTTTCGGCGGCAGGCCTTACAAGATGTACACGGCTTTTGCGAGTCATTTTTTCTGTATTTTGAAGACTTTGATTTATCCATGCGCTTAACCAAAAATTGGCAAATTGCGTATGTTCCTGCGGTTAGAATTGTTCATTATGGTGGTCATAGTGCTAAAAAAGGCTTGCGGCATATTCGTTTGTTCGTGCATTCGTCGATGCTTTTTTTTAAACGACACGGTTGGCGATTCTGGTAATTCGCACCTTTCGGCAATAGTTTTTTTTGCATGATAACCATACTGGTCACCGGGGCTAATGGCTTTGTCGGCAAGATAACCTGCGCCGCATTAAGCCGCCGTGGCTATCAGGTTAAGGCGGCGGTTCGAGCGTTATCTGTGCCAGCCGATCTTGATGAACATGCGCGGTCAATTCTCGAGCACCCTCGTTCTCTAGTCGATTCAGCACTTATATCATCCTTAGTGGTCGACCGAACGGATTCCCTACCCGTTACGGCACTTACACCTTCCATGGTGGTCGTTGGGGACATTAATGGCCAGACCGATTGGCAGGCAGCATTGTCTGGTGTTGATGTTGTCATTCATCTTGCTGCACGCGTGCATGTGATGCACGAAACCGCAGTGGACGCGTTGTCTGCTTTTCGCTTAGTAAACACGGTAGGCACCGAAAACCTTGCGCGGCAAGCTGTCGCGGCTGGGGTTAGGCGGTTTATCTTTTTAAGTAGCATCAAAGTGTTTGGTGAGCATGCCTTGGCAGAAGCTTTTACGGAGGACACTCCGGCTAGAACCGCAGATGATTATGCGCTGTCTAAGTGGGAAGCTGAACAGGGATTGCAGGAAATTTCAGCCCTCTCAAACATGGAGTTAGTGGTAATAAGGCCACCGTTAGTTTATGGCGCAGGCGTTAAAGGTAATTTTTTGCGATTAATGCGGCTGGTTAAGTGTGGCTTGCCATTGCCATTTGCAAGTATCAGTAATAAACGCAGCTTGATTTACGTTGAAAATTTAGCGGATTTAATCGGTGTTTGTGTTGAACATCCAGCCGCAGCCGGACATGTTTTACTGTGTGCGGACGCTGAGGATTTATCCACTCCAGCGTTAATTCGAGGTCTGGCCAAGGCGCTAGGTGCTCCTGCTCGATTGTGGCCCATGCCGGTTAGTGTGTTTAAAAAAATAGCGAGATTGGTTAATAAACAGGCAGAAGTGGAGCGATTGTGCGATTCCATGCAGGTTGATACTTCGCAAACACAGGCTTTATTAAATTGGCAGCCACCGTATACGGCCGCCCAAGGAATAGCCGTATCAGTGGCTGATTTTTTGCTGCAACGGGAGTAACGCATGCCTGATGCGCTTATGCTGTTATTGCTGTTCTTATTAACCGTTGTTCTGGTGTATGGTGTACGTCATTATGCGCTACGATTTTTGTTGGATACACCGAATCATCGTAGCGCACATCAGCTACCAACACCTCGCGGTGGTGGCTTGGCTTGCGTACTGGCTTTTGTGGTTGCAGCCGTGTATTTGTTTGCGATAAATCGACTTCTGCTGCACGAGTTAGGTTTGGTGGCTATCGGCTTAATCGTTGCTGGTGTTGGTTTTTGGGATGATCATCGGCATGTTCCGGCGCGTTGGCGGTTGTTGGCACATTTTTGTGCGGCACTGTTAGTGATGCTCTGTCTGCAAGGGCTACCAACTGTGCCCTTACCGTTTGCGTTTGGCGAGCTTGATTTGGGATGGAGTGGTTATCTGTTGGGTCTATTGTTTTTGGTTTGGGCGCTTAACTTATTCAACTTCATGGATGGTGCCGATGGCATTGCAGCCTCCGAAGCACTATTTGTTGCGGCTGGGCTTGCGGGGTTTATGTGGGATGTTAATGTAAATTTAGCGTTGTTGGCGCTCAGTCTTGCAGTTGTTTGTTTAGGTTTTTTAGTATGGAACTGGCCACCCGCAAAAATTTTCATGGGGGATGTGGGCAGTAGCTTTATTGGTTTCATGCTCGGCGTACTCATTTTGCTGTTTAGTCATACCAATAGCCTGTTTGGGATTATGGGTTTGATTTTATTTGCTGTGTTTGTTGTGGATGCCAGCGTTACCTTGTTTCGGCGAGTAGTAAATGGGCACAAATGCTATGAAGCACATTGTGATCATGCGTATCAGCGCTTGGCGCGGCGATACCAACCTAATGGACATTTTCGGGTCGTTACAGGAATGACATTGATTAATATTGGCTATTTATTGCCATTGGCGACGATAGCGTTTAAAGTGCCGAATTATGCGTGGACGTGTTTGATGCTGGCATATATTCCTCTTATCGTTTTAGCGTATCTATTTAAGGCGGGCTCTCAATCATTTAATGGGTAATTAATGACGTTTATGCATTGCATAGCCATAAAGATCGGTTGGGATATTGACTGATTATGGCCGTGTTTAGTTTCATTAACGGTTTTCATGGGTAAAAATTAACAACGCTTACGTCTAGCCCTCCTTATATAGCTTTGCCTCAGTGACAGTTGCTAAGGTTGTGCTGATGGGTTACGGTTTTCTCGGTATCATTAAAGGTTTTTTATTGGTGAAAATGAAGTTTCGCTCGCGCACGACCATCTTTATACATGACGTTGTCATGATTGCAATCGCTTGGTGGGGTGCTTACTGGTTGCGCTTTAACTTCGACATTCCCGCTGAGTTTGTGGTGAGCGCATGGCGTATGCAAAGCTATGTCATTGTTGCCCAGTCGCTTATATACTGGCAATTTGGCTTGTACCGTGGGGTATGGCGATTTTCATCCTTGCCTGACTTATTTCGTATTTTAAAAGCGACGTTAGTAGGGATTACCTTTATTGCTTGTAGTTTGTTTTTGTACAATCGCTTAGCGGGTGTGCCGGGAGCCGTTTTAGTGCTTTATGTGTTTTTATCACTGGTTTTGGTGAGTGTGCCGCGTTTTTGCTATCGATTTTGGAAAGAAAGTGTTTTAAAAGAATCAGATGGTGAGCGTGTACTGGTTGTTGGTGCGGGTGTTGCTGGTGAAATGTTGGTTCGGGATTTACAAGGTGATCATGTTTCCAAGTATATTCCGGTTGCACTGGTTGACGATGATCCAGCGAAGCGTAAACGTGATATTCGTGGCTTAAGAGTCGTTGGGCAGATTAACGATATTGCCAAATTGGTTGAGGAATACAATATTGCGAAAGTGCTGATTGCGATTCCTTCTGCAACCGATATTCAAATGCGAAAAATTGTGGAAGTGTGTGAGCATTGCCATATCCCTTTTTTGACGTTGCCTTTGGTAAAAGAAATGTTGAGTTGCCATGTTTCTGGTCAGAATCTACGGGATGTATCTATTAAAGATATTTTGGGGCGCGAGCCGATCCGTCTCAATTGGGCGGCTATCAAAGCCAGTTTAAACGATAAATGTATTCTTGTGACCGGTGGGGGTGGCTCGATTGGTTCTGAATTATGTAAGCAAATTGCAAAAGTTAATCCAGCGCGGTTGGTTATTGTTGATCAATCAGAGTTCAGTTTATATAAATTAGATGCCGAGCTAAAACGCTTTTTTCCTGATCTGAGCTATGACGTAGTACTGGGTGATGTGAAAGATAGAGGTGTTGTAAAAAAAATCATGCAGCAGTATCGACCTGAGGTGGTTTTCCACGCGGCGGCTTATAAGCATGTGCCTTTATTAGAAAAACAGATTAGGCAAGCGGTATTTAATAATGTTGTGGGAACCAAAATTGTTGCTGAAGAGGCGATGGCCGCCAAGGTGGAGCGCTTTATCCTGATTTCTACCGATAAGGCGGTTAATCCGGAAAACGTGATGGGCGCCACTAAGCGTGCGGCTGAACTATTATGTCAATATTTTAACCAAGCGGGTATTACGCGTTTTATCACGGTTCGATTTGGTAATGTTTTGGATTCGGCGGGGAGTGTGGTGCCGATTTTTCGGTCTCAAATTAAAGCGGGTGGCCCAGTTACGGTTACGCATCCAGACATTAGTCGTTATTTCATGACAATACCTGAGGCCTGTCAGTTAATAATGAATGCTGAAACGGTGGGTGAAGGCGGCGAGATTTTTGTGTTAGACATGGGGCAGCCCATTAAAATAGCGTACTTGGCTGAGCAAATGATTTTATTGAGTGGCAAACAGCCGCATGTTGATATTACGATTACGTATATTGGCTTAAGACCCGGCGAGAAACTGCATGAGGAATTGTTTTATAGCGATGAATCATTGATCGCGACTGGCTACGAAAAGTTATTATTGGCAAAGGCAGTAGATCAGCACGAAATAGTGTCGTTAGCGGTTTTCGATGATGTGGTTGATGCGTGTCAGAAAGGCGATGAACAAGTGATTCTAGCGCACTTACAAACTATCGTGCCAGCGTTTAAGCGCAGTAATATTTAAGTCCATTGCAAAAAAAAACCTCCCTAAGTCAGATGACTTGGGAGGCTGAGGGACAAGTAGATGGTCATGAGGAACGTCTGCTTGCAAGTACAACATAGGGAGGTGTAAACGTATAAACTTAGCTATTAAGTTTTGATCTGGTCGTGATGTTGCTGTAAACAGCAGCGCCGCCGAATAAAACGGTAGAAAATATAAACTCACCGGAAAAAAAACTCCATATTCCGCTGATAAACATTAATCCCGTAACAATATCTTTTTTGAAGTCATTCATGATTTTTCCTGATAAATAATTAATCCATTGATAAATGCATTTGCATCTAACTTGAGGTTAAGTATATAGGGTATTTTTTTGTAAACAATGGCTTGATTATTAAATACATTGTTTCTTTTTTGTAAACAATGCTAAAGTCAAGTATTTTGTGATTAATGGCGCAAATTATCCACTATTCGTTTAATTCGTTCAGTATCTATTCAGGTTCACTCGGTTTGACGGATGTGTTTTTAGGCAGTGTTAATACGGCTTATGTTTATTAGCGCTGTAAATTCTGGTGATTACGGTTGGTGTGACAATGCTATGGATAAATTAACCAGTATGGGCGTCTTTGTGCGCGTTGCTAGAGCGGGTAGCTTTGCTGGCGGTGCAAAAGACTTCGGCATCTCTAGGGCAATGGCGACTAAGCACATTATGCAGCTTGAGCACGCTTTAGGAACACGGTTGTTTAATCGAACAACGCGTTCTTTAAGTCTGACAGAGGTAGGTGTATCCTACTTGGATCGTTGTCAGCAGGTGTTGATGGATATTGATGAAATGGAATCGGAGGTAACCCATCTGCAAACAGGCGCGCGAGGCGTGTTAAAAATCAGTGCGCCACCGGGAATTGGTGCCACACATATCTCCGTAGCGGTGGCTGAGTTTTTGAAGTGTCATGCAGAAGTTAAAGCGGATTTGATTTTACAAAGTAATGTGCCAGATGTCGTTGATGATGGCATTGATGTGGCGATTCATTTGGGAAGTTTAGACGACACCAGTCTGGTTGCTCGTAAAGTAGCTAGCTCACCGTTGGTTTTATGTGGGTCGGCTAATTATTTTAAAGAACATGGTACACCCGTAACGCCAGAGGATTTGCATACACACAGCTGCTTGGTTAATTGGGCGATTGAACCGCGTGAGCAGTGGCAGTTTAATAGCGCGGAAGGTAGTCAGCTAATCAAAATTAGCGGGCGTGTGCAATCTAACGTTGCGGATGTGATTAGAATTGCGGCCATTAACGACTTAGGTCTCGTCTTGTTGCCTGAATACATTGTGGGTCGCGATATACAGAAAGGGCGATTGCAAGTTGTGCTGGAAAACTACACGCGCTTGCCCTTAGACGTGCATGCAGTGTATCCGCATCGAAAATATTTATCTGCAAAAGTACGCCTGTTCGTTGAGTTTTTACAGGTATGGTTACCCAGGCAGGTGGGCATGCAGGGTGGGCGCTAATGGATGATCGGCTATTTTTAATAGCGTTATCTCACACTTTTCTATTCGATAAGTAGTGCTGGCTCATGCTAAAAATCGTTAATGCGTACTCAATAACAAACATCACCCGCGTCCATTACAATAGCGCATAAAGTTTATCCCAGATAAATAAAGCCCCCGGATCTGTTTTTCGACCGGGTGCAATATCACTGTGTCCGGTAATGGCTGGCTTGGATAGCGTGGGGTAGTGCTGCAACAGCGTTTGGATGACCTGTGCTAATTGCGTGTATTGCACATCGGTGTAGGGAATTGTTTCGATCCCTTCCAGCTCAATACCAATTGAAAAATCATTGCATTTCTCTCGTCCTTGATAGCATGAAACGCCTGCGTGCCAGGCACGTTTATTAAAGGGCACATATTGGATAAGGCTGCCATCGCGTTTAATTAATACATGTGCGGAAACGGTTAGGTGCTGAATGCCTTCAAAATAGGGGTGAGCTGCCGCATCTAATTGATTGCAAAATAGCTGGTCAATGTAGTCATTGCCAAACTCTGCTGGTGGTAAGCTGATACAGTGAATAACCACTAAGGTAATATCCTCAGCATCGGTTCGGTCATCAAAATTGGGCGATGGTACTTGCGTTGCGCAGGCCAGTCGGTGTTGAGTAATGTGCATGATTGATATAAAAGTCGCTGAAAGTAAGGCTGAATTATAACGGTGTTTGGAGTATAGTTTCCGTTTTATGGGACTTGTTTAATGTGTTTACAGAATGAATAACGTATCAGATGCCGCCATTCGCGGTTTTATTGCCGAAGACTTAGGATCGGGTGATCTCACCGCTGCGATTATTCCCGCCACTAAGCGCGCCAGTGCGGAGGTGGTTACTCGCGAAGACATGGTGCTGTGTGGGCAAGCGTGGTTTGATGCCGTGTTTAGGGTATTAGATGCCGATGTTACTGTTGAATGGCTACACGCTGAGGGTACATCGGTTAGCGCGGGGGCTGTGTTATGTCGTTTACAGGGAGCCGCCAGAAGTTTACTGTCAGGTGAACGAACGGCGCTTAATTTATTACAAACCTTATCCGCCACGGCAACCGTTGCACGGCATTATGCGGATGCGGTCGCTGGCACGGGTTGTAAAGTATTAGATACACGTAAAACCATCCCAGGTTTACGCTTGGCACAAAAATACGCCGTCACCTGTGGCGGGTGTTATAACCACCGTATTGGCCTCTATGATGCGGTGTTGATTAAAGAAAATCACATTATTGCCGCTGGTTCAATTGCCAATGCTATACACATTGCTCGCCAACTTACGCAGGTTCTACTGGAGGTTGAAGTGGAATCCTTGGCGGAATTACAAGAAGCCTTGCTAGCAAAGCCTGATCGTATTTTATTGGATAATTTCCCCCTCGCTGATTTACAGCAAGCCGTGGTATTAACGGCGGGTCAAATTGCGTTAGAGGCATCCGGCAATATTCGCTTGGATAATATTCGGCAAGTGGCTGAGACGGGCGTTAATTTTATTTCTATCGGCGCGCTGACGAAAGACATTAAAGCAATGGATTTATCCATGCGCATTCAATTGCTTAAGTGAGAGGAAAGCTGACATGAAAACATTGTATGAATTATGTAAGCTAATTACGCAGGGTGTTTATGTCATCGCGGTGACAGATGGTCAGCGTGAAAGAGCCTTTACGGCGGCTTGGGTGATGCAGGTTTCGTTTGAGCCGCCGATGCTGGTGTTTAGTATTAATCCTCAGCATAGCTCCTATCCCATTTTAAAAACGGGCGGACGCTGCACGATTAATGTATTAGCAAAGCAGCAGTTGGGGATAGCGGCACACTTTGGACGTTCCGGCCTAGACGATAAAATGACCGGTTTTCAGTGGCAAAAAACGCAACAGGGTACGTCGGCATTAGCAGAAAGCATCGGGTATTTCGAGTGCAGCGTTCATCACACCACGGTAGCGGGCGATCATGAATTAATCGTGTGTAATATCCTTGATGCGGTTTTTTTAAATCCCGGTGAGCCTATGCTCTACCGTGATACCGGTAATATGGATGGTACAGATACTTAAATCAGTGCTGTTCTTTGACGCATTTACACTCACTAGCAACAAGCTTTCGTTAGTAGTGAGTGTGTCCAATAATGTTATGTATTAAGCTACTTTTCTTTTTGCGCGTTCTACTAGTACGGATAAAGCGAACTCATAAGCGTCTGGAAAGTCGATTAATGCTGCTTTAAAGTCTTGGTGGGCTTTTTGATACAGACCGAATTGAACTTTGTATTTCAAATTACCAATCGCCAGCGGGCCGATGCTCAGAAAGCTACCCCCTGCAAATTCGGTTTTCTCACCCATATCTTGTACCCCAATACCGACGATACCACTGGGCGGCACAGCATTGGTATCAGCGGCCACTAACAACTTAGTCGCATGATTCAACTCTGCCGTATTTAGAATACGAACACCCGCGCGAGCCGCGCAAATGACAATTTCTGCGTCTTTCAGTATTTCAATTTTTTCTTCTTGGGTTTGTGCGGAGACCCATTCAACTTCGGCTTTATAGCGGTCACAAAAACGCATAGCTGCTTTTTCATCATCATCAGCCGTCAATTGACACAGCTTGGTTCTAGCGCCTTGTTTACTGGCCAGAATGGCGGTACACAAACCTACGGGGCCTGCACCAAAGACCGCAACCGTGCGACCGTTTATACCGCCGCCGCATTGTTCATTCAACAGTTGTTCAATCAGTGCGACAATGCTCGCCGAGGTTGTGTATGCGCCGTTGGGGTCAGCAAAAACACCGACTTTAAAATCGCCAACCATAGATTTTTTTGCGGCTTGAAACATATCGGTGGCGAGATGCACATCTCGACCGCCTATAAAAATACAGGTATCGTTAAAGCGTTTCGGTGGGCGGCAAAAAATAGCATCTTGCACCATTGCGCTAACATTTTCAGGTTGAATGCCAGTAAACGGTACAACCATATCAAAGCCAGCATCAACAGCAAGCGTGACATCAAAGGGGCTGACGTTGCTTCCTGGGGTAATAAAATAGAGAATTTTTTTAGGCATAAATGACTCCTTTATATATTAACGTGCGCAAGATAAATTGAGCAATCTGAAACATCGATCCCGTTAGACATGTATAGAGGAATCGTCGGTTATGATCGAAGCCATGCTTATGTAAGTAATGGTTGCGTCATTATCAATTGCTTTGTGAATACTAGCCATTGTTCTATTTTTTACAATAGGAAAATAGCTTTATGATTTGTAGGTTTATTCTTACTCTTTGCGTTTGCCAGTAATAGTATCTGAAATACGTATCGTGATTGTTCTGAGATTGTTGAATGATAGAAAAGTGGGGTAAGTTGGTGTTGATTGAATCTTTTACGGTAAATATCTTTACGGCAGTGATAATTTCGCCATAAGGACTCTGGTGGTTTAGTCTAAAAACAGGCGTATTTTCGAATGCTCAGGCGTGACGTAACGGTTATTTTTAGGTGGTATTCTCGCTATAAACCGTATTAGTGACTATATTTATATGAGTTTTCATTTGTTATCTTGCAGAGATTTGGCACCATGCCCACTAAATTGTATATTTCACATCGCTTGTTAATAATGGCTGCGCTATCCGTATGCTTGTTTTCTATCTCGGTTGCGATTGGCTGGACGGACTTGCGTAGCGCTAGAGACTCATCACGGGCAATCTATGAAGATCGCTTAGTACCATTAAATGACTTTTTGCAAATCAGTAATTTAATGTCTAATAATTACGTACAGGTGCTTTTGGCTTTCCAACATAATCCAAACAATCCGCAGCATATACGGCATCAACATTCAGTGAATGAGCATCTGGATCAAATTATAGCCAGCAAAGGCAAGATTGATGTTTTATGGCAAAAATACATGCTGACGTATTTGACCGAAGAAGAAAAAGTCTTGGCCAGTGATTTTTTAGAGAAACGTAAAGGATGGGTTACGCAGTTAATGACGGCTACACAAGCCATTCAGTCGGGAAATTATGATGACGATATCTTAGACCGTTTTTTAAAAGCGGGGCGAGAAGAGCATCTGGAGGCGTATCTTGCGCTGGAAAAGCTCACCAATTATCAATCTCAGTATGGTAAGGAAATTTATGAGAAGGCTAATGAAAATTTCGAAACTAAAACGATTATTTACGGATTATTATTTATCGGTGGACTCATCGCGTTAACGTTGATTTTTATGACCACCCTTCGGCATATTTCCAGGTCGTTGTCGTTAGCGGGTGAAGCTGTGTCCGCCATTGCCGAGGGTGATTTTAGTTATCCTGTCGGTGATTTTGCTGAAGATGAAATTGGCGCGTTAATAGCGAAAGTATTGGTGATGCGTCAATCATTATCGAGACTGATTGTTGCCATTCGAGGGGAAATAGATACCTTGAGCAAGGCTTCCGCTGAGTTAAGTGTTTCTGCGCGCGGTAGTACGCAAATCAGCGATCAACAGTCTGATGCAGCATCCAGTATGGCGGCAGCTGTAGAGCAAATGTCGGCATCCATTGAACAAATAGAAGCGCATGCCTTAGACGCAGGGCATGTTTCTCAAGTGTCCGCTGCGCAATCGGAAGAAGGCAGCCGCGTTATTAATAATGCATCCAGTGAGTTGAGCCGTATTGCGATAGCCGTTAATACCACTGCACTTACTATTCAAGAACTGGAAGGATTTTCTGAACAAATTTCCAGTATCGTCAGTGTCATTAAAAGTATCGCGGATCAAACCAATTTATTGGCGTTAAATGCTGCTATTGAAGCCGCAAGAGCCGGTGAGCAAGGTCGGGGCTTTTCAGTGGTCGCGGATGAGGTTAGAACATTAGCCGCGCGTACGTCGGCCTCTACCCAAGAAATTACTAGCATGATTGGACGCATTCAGCACAGTACACAACGTGCGGTAAAAGAGATGAATGAAAGTGTTTTCAGAGTCAATGATGGCGTGCTTTTAGCCAATTCTGCGGGCAGCATGGTGGCTGAAATCAGTGGCAGCGGTAAGCAAGTGATGCGCGCTGTTGCGGATATTAGTTCGGCATTAAAAGAACAAGTAATGGCAACTCAGGAAATTGCCAGAAAAATAGAGCAGATTGCGCAAGGGGCTGAACAAAGCCATTTTTCTGTTTCAAAAACTGAATCAGCGGCACAGAGTTTAGTACATGCGGTAGATTTATTAAAAGACTTAACGCAACGTTTTCGGATTGAGCACTAATCACTTATTGATTAAATGGCATTACCTTCGTCTGTGCCGACTTAATTTATGCCTTTTAAGTAGCATGCCCTTCGTAAATGACAACACTTCTCTGGCTAGCCGTTATAATACTAATGGTTGCTAGTGTTTAGTGTTGTTACTGAACGTATTTTATTGCTATTTTTATCTTGATCGCCACCATGTATCCCTCTGCTACCGATAAACCACCCGCTGTTTTTATTATGGGGCCGACGGCTTCCGGCAAGACTGCGTTGGCGGTGCAGCTAGCGCAACAGTTAAATGCGGAAATTATCAGCGTTGATTCGGTACTGGTATATCGCGGTATGACTATCGGCACCGCAAAACCTACGGTGATAGAGCAGGGCGGTATTGTGCATCATCTGCTGGATATTCTCGATCCTGCGGAAGTCTTTTCTACCGGACAGTTTAGGACACTGGCTCTACAGTTGATGGCGGATATTACCGCGCGTGGCAAACTGCCTATTCTAGTGGGCGGCACAATGTTGTATTTTAATGTGTTAAATAATGGTTTGGCTAAGTTACCGGAAGCCGACGTTGCGCTTCGTTTACAACTGGATGCGGATGTCGCGCGTTTGGGTAAAGAGGTAATGCATCAGCGTCTGGCGACTATTGACCCTGTTGCTGCGGCGCGTATTCATCCTAATGATCCGCAGCGAGTACAACGGGCATTGGAAGTGTACGCTCTGACAGGACAATCCTTGACGGATTTCTTTAAACAGGCAGAAGCGGTGGAGTTTCCATTTCAGCGGATTAAATTCGTGATTGCACCGGAAGATCGCGCGGTATTACATGACATTATTGCGCAGCGTTTTCACTGTATGTTGGAGCAGGGGTTTGTCGAGGAAGTGCAAGCGCTCATGCAGCGCGGCGATTTGCATGAAGATTTACCCGCCATTCGTGCCGTGGGTTATCGGCAGGTTTGGCAGTATTTAAAAGGTGCGGATGATTATGCCGGAATGACTGAAAAAGGCATCGCGGCAACCCGGCAATTGGCTAAGCGACAATTTACTTGGTTGCGTAAAGAAACCGATGCGCACCGACTAATTACCGGGCAGGTCGATGTATTCAAAAGCGCCATGCAGGTGATTGAAACGCAAATGGCTGCCCGTTGTGCAACGATGGGTTAATGGCGTTTTAGCTACAGAAACGCCACATTCCCCCATCGATCATTTCCTGCACGTTGATTATCATTGCTGTAAACGGTCTGCCAGTGTTAGCGCCGAACACAACTCAATCCTGCACATAGCAGACAAACACACGCCTAGAATAGATCAAACTTACTTAAATCTATGTTGTCAGTATGTACTGGTTGGTGTTGCACAGGTTTTTTTTTCTCCACGTTGCGATGTGAATTTCCAGCAACATGCTCTATCGCCTATTTACTATGCGTAATTTTGAAAAAGCTCATTAGCGTTTGCAGTTGTTCAACCTGACTGGTCATCTCTTCAGCCGTTGCCGCAAGCTCTTCGCTGGCGGACGCATTTTGCTGAGTTATCTGGTTCATTTGGTTCATCGCCGTGTTAACTTGACCAACACCGACTGATTGTTCT